>NZ_JBQSYD010000003.1:0-198438 GCF_052378905.1 Halomonas sp. AOP22-C1-8
TTAGGGCCACGCATTTGCGTGGCTTTATTTTATTCAAGGAGCAGTGATGGCCATTGAGTGGCGACCAAATGCGCAAATTGAAACGCTACGCGAGCGAGCACGTCTTCTTTCAAAAGTGCGAGCATTTTTTTCCCAACGTGACGTGCTGGAAGTTGAAACGCCGGTGCTTGGGCAGGGCGGAAGTACCGATGTGCACCTGGTGTCACTTGCGACTCAAGCGCGCACTGATAAAGGTCAGCGGCGGTTATGGCTGCAAACCTCACCTGAATTTCATATGAAGCGTTTAGTGGCCGCGGGCAGTGGGCCCATTTTTCAGCTGGCGCGTAGTTTTCGTGATGGTGAAGTGGGCTCGCGCCATAACATTGAATTTACGATGCTTGAGTGGTACCGGCCAGGGTTGTCGCTTGGCGAACTGATCGACGAGACCACCACGCTGGTGGCCACGCTGTTACCTGCTTTTGCCGGGCCGGTAGTGCACTATCGTTATCGCGAGCTGTTTCATACTTGCTTGGCTGTCGACCCCTTCACAACGTCACTTGATAAGCTACGCGCGCTGGCCGCTGAGCGAGGCCGGATGCCTACCGGGGCGTTGGTGAACGAAGGCCGCGATACCTGCCTCGACCTTTTGATGAGCATGGTGATTGAGCCCACGTTGGGCCAGAACGAATTAAGCGTGGTAACGGACTATCCCGCCAGCCAGGCGGCGCTTGCCCGCCGACACCAGGATGTGGATGGAGAGTGGGTCGCATCACGTTTTGAGCTTTACCTGAACGGTATTGAGCTGGCCAATGGGTATCACGAGCTAACCGATGCCACGGAGCAGCGCACTCGCTTTAGCGACGATAACGCTGAACGGCGACGCCTGGGGTTACCCGAGGTCGATGTTGATGAGCGTTTACTGGCAGCGCTTGAGCATGGCATGCCCGAGTGTGCGGGCGTAGCGCTGGGAATTGACCGTTTAATTCAATTGGCATTGGGTAAAGCACGCCTTGAAGACGTGCTCACCTTCTCGACGCCTAATTGCTAACGCTAAGCGATAGGCGGGGCTGGCGGAAAATCACCGAGGGCTTGGCCCATTTGCACCATGGTTTCTGGCCGATAATCCTCACGCGTTGCTGGATTGCTAAACGCAACCGGCTTGGCAAAACACATCACAACGGTAGAGCCGAGTTTGAATAGCCCCATTTCCTCGCCGCGCTCAAGGGTGATGGTGTTGTCAAAACGTGTGCGTTGAGGCACGCCCGCCAGCGGTGTAACTTGCCCAGACCACACGGTTTCAATGGCGGCAACCACCATCGCGCCGACCAATACCATGGCAAATGGGCCGTGCTCTGAATCAAAAATGCATACCAGACGTTCGTTGCGTGCAAACAGGTTCGGCACGTAGCTCGCGGTGGCTTTATTCACCGAGAAAATACGCCCAGGCACATAAATCATTTCCCGTAGCGTGCCGGTCATGGGCATATGTACACGGTGATAGTCGCGTGGCGAGAGATAAACGGTCGCGAAACTGCCGCCCATAAACTCTTCTGCAAGCGCCGCATCCCCGCCCAGTAACGACTGTGCCGAATAGGTATGGCCCTTGGCTTGAACCAGCTGACCCACCTGCAGGCGGCCATGGCGCGAAAGCGAGCCATCGGCCGGGCTTAAAATGCCTTGCCCCAGCGGGCGAGCATCCGCTTTTAAAGCGCGGGTAAAGAACGCGTTAAAATTGGCGTACGCCGTTGGGTCTGGCTCAAGTGCCTGGCTCATGTCGACGTTAAACCGCTTGATAAAGGCCTTGATCAGCATGTTTTTCAGCCAAGGCACCTCACTCTGCGCAAACGTGCCGGTCAGGCGCGAGATGGCATGATGGGGAAGCGGGTATTGGAGTAACGAGAAAGCTTTTTGAGGTAGCGTCACATTAATTACTTTTAGCAGTGGTTAAACGTCGTGCCAGCCAAGCCGGTTACGTTACTTTTCGATCGGCGTATCGTCGCGGTTGCCCCATTCGCCCCAGGAGCCCGCATAGCCGCGTATATTAAACCCGAGTGCTTTACCCACCAGCCAGGTAAAGCTGCTGCGGTGGTGGCTCTGGCAGTGGGTGGCTACTTCCATATCGGGCGTTAGGCCCATGGCCCCAAGTTCGGTTATAAGCTCGGCGTAGTCGCGAATACGCAGGGCGCGGGTCCGGTCCATGGCGTTTAGCCAATCCATATTGACCGCACCTGGAATGTGGCCAAGATGCTTATTATTGCCTTGCTCGCCGTCATATTCACCCTTGGAGCGCGCATCCCAAACTGCAAACTGTTTGTCACCCAGCTTGGCTTTAATCTCATCACAGGTGATGAGCGCCTGCGGGTTTAAAATTTGTGCATGGTATTCGCTAGGCGAGGGGCGGGTTTGCTCCGTACTTTCGGGCATACCGGCATCACGCCAGGCATGAATGCCGCCATTTAAATAGGAGTAGCGGGTGTGGCCAATCAGCTCCAGCGTCCATAAAAGGCGTGCTGCCCAGCCGCCGCCTTCGTCATCATAGGCTACAACGTGGGTGTCGCGAGTAAGCCCCAATGCGCTGAATAGTTGCGATAAGAAGCCTACATCGGGAACGTCATTGGGCACCGGGCCTTCGCCGCGCATCAGATAGCGAAAATCCAGATATACCGCGCCCGGCACATGCCCCTGGCGGTAGTTATCCGGATTCACCGGCACATCAATGATCAAAAGCGCTGGTTGATCCAGGTGACTCTGTAACTGTTCTGGCTCAACGATCAGCGGTAGAAGATTTGACTCTGACGATGGGTGCTCGGTGCTCATGGTTAGCTCCTTTAAAATCAAGCGTCTAAGCTATCGAGAATCCGGCGATAGCTGGCAAAACGTTCCGGGTGAATCTTGCCTTCCTCAACCGCTTCAAGTAAAGCGCAGCCTGGCTCCTCCCGATGACGGCAATCACGAAAACGGCAGTAGCCCAGGAAAGGGCGGAACTCGATAAAGCCGTCGGTCACGTCCTGTTCGGTCAAATGAATCAAGCCAAATTCCCGAATGCCGGGAGAGTCGATCAGCTCGCCATCGGTGACTTCATCGCGGTTCATGGTATAGAGCCGTGCGGTAGTCGTGGTGTGCGTGCCCTTGCGTGAATCTTCGGAAAGCGCGCCGATACGCAGTGACTCATCGGGCAGCAGCAGGTCAATTAGCGATGATTTACCCACGCCGCTTTGGCCTACAAACACCGAGGTGCGACCCTCAAGTTGCTGGCGTAAAGGGGCAAGCCCTTCTTCATTGGCTGTAGTGGTGCGCACCACCGGGTAGCCTAGCGCACGGTAGCGCTCCAGTAACTTGCCAAGCTCGCCGCCATCGTCCGGCAGCAGGTCGATTTTGTTGAGTACCAAGACAGGCGCGATAGCGGTGGCTTCAGCGGCGACCAGATAACGGTCAATCAAATTAGGGTGCGGCGCAGGCTCAACGGCAAAAACGATTAAAATCTGGTCGATATTGGCGGCGACCGGCTTGAGTTGGCCACGCGCGTCAGGGCGCTTGAGCACGGTGTCACGCTCTTCGCGGGCCACAACAACGCCGGAGCCCTCCTGGCCTGCCCGCCAGATTACTCGGTCACCGGTTACCATACCGTCCAGATTAGCACGTAGATGGCAGCGTACCGGTGTGCCCTCGGCATTACGTACTTCCAGCGTTCGCCCGAAATGCGCCATTACCCGGCCGGGCTGTTCGGCGCCGTATTCGCCTGCCGCCAACTTTTCTGCGTCGCGTACATCACGCTTTTCAGCGCGGCTAGCACGCTCTGCCTGGACTTTGTCGACTCGCCACTGCTGCTGGCGGCTTAATTTACGTTTGCTCATGACCACTCGATGCTCGGTACAATAGAGGATAGTGTACCTGTTAACTGACGCCGGGTAACTCGACCCGTTGGCTATCCTGGAGAAAAGCATGAGCAATAGTAATGAACCGCGCAGTGATCTGCTGGTCTGGATCGACCTGGAAATGACCGGCCTTGATCCTGATAAAGAGCGCATTATCGAAGTGGCAACGCTCGTTACCGATGCGGATTTAAACGTCGTGGCGGAAGGCCCGGTAATTGCTGTTAAGCAGCCTGATAGTCTGTTGGCACAAATGGATGACTGGAACCAGAAGACCCACGGCGAGTCCGGCTTGGTCGCGCGCGTAAAAGCCAGCCAGAACGATACGGCCAGTGCTGAGCAGCAGACACTGGAATTTTTGCGTCAGTACGTGGTGGCAGGCTCGTCGCCCATGTGCGGTAATAGCATCCATCAGGACCGACGCTTTTTGGAGCGTGAGATGCCAGCGCTGTGGCGTTTCTTCCACTACCGTAACCTGGATGTCTCAAGCGTGAAGGAGCTTGCCAAGCGCTGGAACCCGGGCGCGCTGGCAGGCTTTAGCAAGCGCAACGTGCACTTGGCAATGGACGATATCAAAGAGTCGATTGCTGAGCTTGCCCACTACCGCAATACCTTTTTGCGCGTGGCAGGCGGGCAGGACGAAGAAGAGTAAGCCTCGGTTGAACGTTAGCTTGTCGCAATGCGTGCATCGCGCTTGAGGCGCTGTTCATCAAGCGCCCAGGCAACGTGTTCACGTACCAGAGCGCTGGGGTAAGCGCGGCGCGCCCACAGCGCGGCTTCAACGGCTTCGCTCCACGGTGCGTTGCCCAGGCCAATGGCAATATTGCGTAGCCAGCGTTCGTAGCCGATACGTCGAATGGGGCTGCCGGCGGTTTTGTCCAAAAATGCCTCTTCGCTCCAGCCAAACAGGCTGAGCAGGGAGGCGCGGTCCAGGTCGTGGCGGGGGGCAAAATCTTGCTCGTTACTCACGCGGGTGAAGCGTGTGAACGGGCATACCAGTTGGCAGTCGTCGCAGCCATATACGCGGTTGCCCATGGCGCGGCGAAACTCAACCGGGATCGCTCCGTGTAGCTCAATCGTTAAATAGGAGATGCACTTGCGCGAATCCACCACTTTGTCGTCAACAATCGCCCCTGTTGGACAGGCGGTCTGACAAGCATCGCAGCTGCCGCAATGCTCACGCTCGTAGGGCGGGTCAACGGGGAGGGGCAGGTCGGTATAAAGCTCGCCCAAAAAGAACAGTGAGCCTGCTTTTGGGTTGAGCAGCATGGCGTTTTTACCGAACCAGCCAAGGCCTGCCTTTTGCGCCAGGGCGCGCTCCATTACCGGGGCAGAATCGACGAAGGCACGGTAGCCAAAAGGGCCTACTTCCTGTTCGATTTTTTTACCCAGCTGAGCCAGGCGCTTACGTATTAGCTTGTGATAGTCGCGGCCCAATGCATAACGCGAGACATAGGCTTTTTGCGGCTGCCCCAGCAGCCGAGTCGTTTCAACTTCGGGCGGTAAATAATCCATACGCACGCTGATGATCCGCAGCGTGCCCGGTTCAAGCTCGGCCGGGCGTGTACGTTTGGTGCCGTGCTTGTCCATAAAGCTCATCTCACCGTGATAACCTTTCTCAAGCCATGCGTTGAGATGCTGCTCATGCGTATCGAGCTGCGTATCGGTAATACCTACCTGCTGAAAGCCCAGCTCGCGGCCCCAGGTTTTGATGAGGTCAGCAAGATGGGCCAGTTGTTCAGTGGTCATGGCATGGCTTGAAAGTGAAGAAGCTGTGGAACAGGGCATTATCAGTCTACGGTCGAGCATTAGTCGCGCTATGCTAACGCAATTGGTCGCCATCACAACATGCGAAAGGAGATATCGTGTCCACCTTAAGTACTTCCTCGCTGCGCCCGCTATTCAAAGCGGAGCAGGTACGTGAACTGGACCGCCGTACCATTGCCGGTGGTATCGAAGGGTTTGCCCTAATGCAGCGAGCAGCGTCCAGTGCTTGGCATAGCTTTCGCGCGCGCTGGCCCCATGCGCGTAGCGTAACGGTGTTGTGTGGTGGGGGAAATAACGCTGGCGATGGTCATGTGCTGGCAGCGCTTGCCATTCAGTCAGGGCTTAAAGTGCAGCGTATTACGCTAAAGCCGTTGGATGCTCTGAAAGGTGATGTCGCCAGGGCTGCCGAGCTTGCAACCTCTGCCGGTGTTGCCTGCGAAGCGTGGCACGCCGATTGTGTGTTCTCGGGCGAAGTGATTGTTGATGCTCTGGTCGGTATTGGCCTTACCGGCAAGGTGACAGGGGCAACGCAACAGGCGATTAAGGCTATCAACGCCGCTAAATGTCCCGTGCTGGCGATCGATATACCCTCTGGGTTAGCCGCGGATACGGGCGCGGTCCTTGGTGATGCTGTTCACGCCAATACTACCGTCACGTTCATTGGCGACAAGATAGGGCTACATACCGGCGAAGCGCCTGCCTATACGGGGGAGATTGATTTTCGCCCCCTGGGCGTTAAAGCGCAGGCCTTTTTTGATATTCCTCCTTGTGCGTGGCGGCTGGACGAAGGCTGGTTAACAGACGCCTTTGCGCCGCGCTCCCGTACCAGCCATAAAGGCGATATGGGGCATGTGCTGGTCTTGGGCGGTGCTCCGGGGTTTGGTGGTGCAGCGCTGCTGGCTTCCCAAGCGGCGGTACGCTTAGGCGCTGGCAAAGTAAGCCTGGCTACCGCGCCAGAGCACATCAGCGCTAGTTTGATGCGTTGCCCGGAAGTAATGGCGCACGGTGTACGCGGCGGCGCCGATTTAAACGAACTGCCGCAAAAAGCCGATGTAATGGTGGTGGGGCCGGGGATGGGACAGGCCGCTTGGGGGCAGGCTGTGTTGCAGCACGCGCTGGCATCGGGCTCTCCGCTGGTCGTCGATGCCGATGGGCTTAATTTACTCGCCAGCCACTGGCCGAGCGAGCGCCGTGATAACTGGATATTAACGCCGCACCCTGGCGAAGCTGCCCGGCTGCTTGAGTGTAGCGTCACCGATGTGCAGGCTGACCGGCCTGCCGCTGCGCGTGAGCTACAGCGTAGACGAGGAGGCGTTGTTGTTCTAAAAGGCTCGGGGAGCTTAATTGCTGGGCCCGGTGGCTTGGTCGTATGTCCTTACGGAAATCCCGGTATGGCCAGTGGTGGAATGGGTGATGTGCTTAGCGGTATGCTCGGCGCCTTGGTCGCCCAGCGAGCAGAGGTAGAGAGCAGTGCCTGGCTAGGCGTTATGGTGCATGCGCTAGCCGCCGATCGTGCCGCACAGGCACAAGGAGAACGTGGCTTGCTGGCAAGTGATCTGGCATCCTATGCGCGAGTATTGATCAACCCGTAAAGGCAGCCCACATGCAGGTGCAATTGGAAAGTGAAGAAGCGCAGGTCGCTTTTGGTGAAGCGCTGGGACGCGTATTGCAGGGGCGTGGGCGTGTTTACCTGGAAGGTGACCTCGGCGCCGGTAAAACGACGTTAACACGTGGGATTTTAAGGGCCTATGGGCATTTTGGGGCAGTGAAAAGCCCTACCTATACCCTCGTGGAGCCTTATGAGCTGGGTACACAGCGTATTTATCATTTAGATCTTTACCGTTTATCTGATCCTGAGGAGCTTGAGTTTATCGGCGGTCGTGATGTGCTGGCAGACGACGCTCTATGTATTATTGAGTGGCCAAGTCGAGGTGAGGGGTGGCTGCCAGCTCCCGATGTTTGCTTATCACTTACGGTAGCTACTACAGGGCGCGAGGCGACGTTAAACGCACTCAGTGAGTACGGTGAGTGCGTCCTTAATGGGCTGCAGTCAAGACAATCGTTTAAGCAGTCAGAAGACGGTACCACTTCATGGTAACTAGCAACAAACTCACCGGCCTGGCCCGGTATGTCATGCCAGGGCTGATGGCGCTGATGGCGAGCGTTTCTTCTGTACAGGCCGCTGATGTTGAAAGCATGCGGTTATGGGCCGCCCCCGACCACGCGCGGCTGGTATTTGATCTTTCCGGCGTCACTCAGGCGAATGTTTTTTCCCTGTCGGACCCCGAGCGCCTGGTGATTGATTTGGAGGAGAGCCAGCTAAAAACGGATGCCTCCACATTGCCGCTAGATGGCAGCGCGATTGAGGTTGTGCGGACCGGGCCGCGGGATGGGGGCGGTTTGCGCGTGGTGCTGGAACTCAATCGCTTAGTGGAACCGCGCCACTTTGTGTTGCCGCCTAATGACCAATATGGTCACCGCTTGGTGGTAGACCTTGAGTATCCCGGCGAGAGTGCCGTTGAAAACCCGATTGATCCGATAGAAGCGATGATTCGTGATCAGGAAATGCTGGCGCAGCGAAACGATGTTCAGGCTCAATTGCCGGATAGCCAGGCGTCGCCTGGAACGCAAAGCCCTGAGTCGGCCGAAGTTCAGCCCGCCCAGCCGCACCCCCAACGCGATGTTATTATTGCCGTTGATGCTGGCCACGGCGGTGAAGATCCAGGCGCTATTGGCCCTGGCGGTACGCGAGAAAAAGACGTTGTGCTGGATATAAGCCGCCGACTGGCTGCGCAAATCAACGCCAAGCCGGGCTATAAAGCGGTGCTTATTCGCGATGGCGATTATTATATAGGTCTGCGGCAACGTACCCAGCTTGCCCGTGAGCAAAAGGCCGATTTCTTTGTGTCGGTTCACGCCGATGCATTTAACAGTCCGCGCCCCGAGGGCAGCTCGGTATACGCGCTTTCGCAGCGTGGCGCTACGTCAGAAACAGCCCAGTGGCTTGCCGACAGCGAAAACCGCGCTGATCTGATTGGCGGGGTGGACGGCAACCTTTCGCTGCGTGATAAGGATCAAGTACTCCGCGGTGTTTTGCTTGATTTAACCATGACCGCCACGCTGAACGATTCTCTGTCTATTGGCGGGCAGGTGCTTGAGCAGTTGGGGCGGATTAATCGGCTGCATAAATCTCGCGTCGAGCAGGCCGGTTTTATGGTACTTAAATCGCCTGATATTCCTTCGCTATTGATTGAGGTTGGCTTTATTTCCAACCCCAGTGAAGAGCGTCGACTGCGTGATCCCGTTCACCAGCAGGGGCTTGCGGATGCGATTTTTTCCGGTTTAAACGCGCATTTTGAACGTAACCCGCCACCGGCGAGCCTGCTTGCTTGGCAGCGCGATAATCATCGCCAGCCTACGGGGAATGAGTACCGCATTCAGTCAGGCGATACGCTCTCTTCGATTGCGCTGCGCCACGGTGTGCCAGTGGGCCAGCTGCGCCAAGCTAATGATTTGAATGGCGACGTTATTCGTGTGGGCCAAGTATTACGTATTCCCAACTCTTGAGGTGTCTGGTGTCCGAGTCGAGTTCTTTGCCGTCACGTATTCATGTACTCGACCCCCGCTTGGCCAACCAAATCGCCGCGGGGGAGGTTGTCGAACGTCCATCGTCGGTAACCAAGGAGCTGGTGGAAAATGCCATTGATGCGGGAAGTCAGCGCATTGAGGTTGAGATCGAGCAGGGCGGTGCGCGATTAATTAAAGTACGCGATGACGGCATCGGTATTCGTGAGCAGGACTTGCCGCTGGCGCTTGCACGCCATGCCACCAGTAAAATCGGAAGCCTTGAGGACCTGGAGGGCGTCGGTTCTCTGGGGTTTCGTGGCGAGGCGCTGGCCTCAATAAGCTCTGTCTCTCGGTTAGAGCTTGTTTCCAATGCGGAAGAAGACCCGCGAACCGGCTGGCGAGTGGTGGCCGAAGGGCGAGGGATGGAGGCGCGAGTAACGCCTGCACCACACCCACGAGGCACCAGCGTTGCGGTGCGTGATTTGTTCTTCAATACGCCTGCGCGGCGCAAGTTCTTACGTACTGAAAAGACCGAGTTTGCCCACGTGGAAGAGGCCTTTCGGCGTCAGGCACTGTCGCGTTACGACATCACCTGGGTGCTCCGTCATAACCAGAAGGTAGTCCACCAGCTACCTGCTGGGCATACGGCGGTGGCTCAGGAGCGGCGTATCGCCTCGCTGCTGGGTAAGAACTTTATTGAGCATGCACGTTATATTGAGCGCGAAGCTGGTGGTCTGCGCCTAAGCGGTTGGGTGGGCTTGCCCACGCATTCACGCTCTCAGGCCGATCAGCAGTACTTTTTCGTTAACGGGCGTGTGGTGCGTGACCGCCTGGTGGCCCATGCCGTGCGCCAGGCCTATCGGGACGTGCTCTATAACGGCCGCCATCCTGTGTTTGTACTCTACCTGACACTGGACCCTGATGTGGTCGACGTGAATGTTCATCCCACCAAGCATGAAGTGCGCTTTCGTGATGGGCGTATGGTGCATGATTTTCTCTACTCAAGTCTGCACCACTGCCTAGCAACGTCTAAGCCAGCGCAAGAAAGTGATGGCGATGCCAGTGATGCCTCGGAGCATTCAGCAGAAGGCGTGAATGGTGCCACTGCCGAACCTGAGCAGACCGATTCTACCCGGTGGCAGCAGCAAGGCATGGCGCTTTCCCAGGCGCCTGACCGTCACCCGGGGGCTGAAAAAGTACGCCGCTTTATGCAGGGCTATCAGGCCTTGCACCCTAATCATGAGGATACGCTGCTTACGCCGCAGCCGCCGGGTGCATGGGCTGGTAGTCACCAGTCTGTCAGCGAGGTGCGCGAAGCACCTGCGGTAATGCCTGAAAGTGACCCGACCAGTGCGCCGCCGCTAGGCTTTGCATTGGGGCAGCTGCATGGGATTTATATTCTGGCGCAAAATGCCCAAGGGCTCGTGCTGGTGGATATGCACGCCGCCCATGAACGCATTGTCTACGAGCGGATGAAAAATCAGCTGGCAGCTGCCAGTGGCATTGATACACAGCCGCTGTTGGTGCCCGTGTCGCTTGCTGCCAGCCGCACGGAAGTGGCAACGGCAGAAAGCGAGCAGAAAGCCATTTCTCAATTGGGGATTGAGCTGGATGTTGCAGGGCCGGAAACGCTGCTGGTGCGCCAGTTACCCGCGCTTTTGGCCCAGGCTGACCCGGAAGCATTGGTGCGTGAAATGCTTGAAGAGCTTGCCCGTTTTGGGCGCACCCATCAGGTAGAAACACGCATTCGTGAGCTGCTTTCCACTATGGCATGCCACGGTAGCGTGCGTGCGAATCGACGGCTAACCATTGAAGAGATGAATGGATTGCTGCGCGATATGGAACGCACCGAGCGTAGCGATCAGTGTAATCATGGTCGGCCTACCTGGACACAAATGAACCTAAAAGCGCTTGATCGGTTGTTTTTGCGCGGACAGTAGCGGTGCTGCCAGATGTTGCCAAGTGGCGGCTGGCTGAATTAATCCCTGTTATTTTTTGGCGGAGTTTGCCACGGTATGGCTGATACACGCCCTTGGGCGATTTTTTTAATGGGCCCCACGGCGGCCGGGAAAACCGATACGGCAATCGCGCTGCACGAGCAGCTAGGGCATGAGCTAATCAGCGTTGATTCCGCAATGGTCTACCGCGGTATGAATATTGGTAGTGCTAAGCCCAGTGCTGCTGAGCTTGCCCGTGCACCCCATCGGTTAATAGATCTGCGTGATCCTGCAGAGCCCTATTCAGCCGCTGATTTTCGAGAAGATGCGCTTAGTGAGATGCGGCAAATCAGCGCAGCGGGCAAGGTGCCACTGCTCGTGGGCGGCACCATGCTGTACTACAAGCGCCTGGTTGAAGGGGTCGCAAATATGCCTGCGGCGGACCCCGCTATTCGCGAGCAGCTAGCCAAACAGCGTGAAAGTGAAGGCCTGGAATCGCTGCATAAAAAACTGATGGATGTGGATCCTGTGTCGGCGCAGCGCATCCATCCCAATGATCCTCAACGCTTAATGCGCGCACTCGAAGTTTATTACGCCAGTGGGCGCTCAATGAGTGAACTGTGGGGTGAGCAGCAGCCAGAGCCTTTCCCTTGGCGCGTGCTATCCATTGCGTTGGCGCCAAGCGACAGACGTGTTTTACACGCACGTATTGAAAAACGTTTTGCCGCTATGCTTGAGGAGGGCTTGATAGATGAGGTGGCCGCCCTCAAAAAGCGTAGTGACCTGCATCTGGAACTGCCCGCCATGAAAAGCGTTGGTTATCGTCAGGTGTGGGAGTATCTGAACGGTGAGTACGACTATGCTGTCTTAAAGGAGCGCGGCGTAATTGCTACTCGCCAGCTCGCCAAGCGTCAGCTAACCTGGTTAAGAAGCTGGTCTAATCTTACCTGGATTGATTCGCAGCAGTTGGACGTGGTGGATAAGACGCTGAAATTCGTGCGTGAAAGCGGTGCTTAGCGTAAGATAGTGGTTTCGTGAGCGTGTGTTTTTGAGTAGCCGAAGGGCGCTTTCAACCACACGGGCCTTTCGGGCAAATAGATTGCGGCGTAGCACCAGTAGGGCACGCCATTTAACAACCAACCCCAACGACAGTTTAGGGAGAGCAACATGTCCAAAGGGCAGTCCCTTCAAGATCCTTACTTGAATATTTTGCGCAAAGAGCGCATTCCGGTCTCCATCTTTTTGGTAAATGGCATTAAGCTTCAAGGCCAGATCGAATCGTTTGACCAGTTTGTTATTCTGCTGCGTAACACCGTTAGTCAGATGGTTTATAAACATGCTATTTCCACGGTGGTGCCTTCGCGTAATGTGCGTTTGCCGGCACAAGACCCGGCCGCGCCTGATGCGGATGTTTAACACCGCTGGATGAGCAATAGAGTCCTCGAGGTATTGATTGTTTTTTGAACGCCCAGAAGCCGGTGAAACGGCAGTTCTTGTCCACGTTGATTTTCATGACGAACAAGCACGTGAAGACCCGGGTGAGTTCTTAGAGCTCGTGCGCTCTGCAGGTGCAGAGCCCGCGACGCTGCTCACCGCTAGTCGTCAGCGCCCTGATTCACGAACCTTTGTGGGTTCGGGAAAGCTGGAAGAGTTGCGAGCCATGCTCGCGGCTCATGAGGCGGAGCTGGTGATCTTCAATCATAGTTTAAGTCCTTCCCAGCAGCGCAACCTTGAGAAAGAACTCAAGTGCCGAGTCCTTGACCGTACGGGTCTGATTCTCGATATTTTTGCGCAACGGGCACGAACCCATGAGGGTAAGCTGCAGGTCGAGCTTGCTCAGCTAGAGTATATGTCTACTCGCCTTGTGCGTGGGTGGACGCACCTTGAGCGCCAAAAAGGCGGGATTGGCTTGCGTGGGCCCGGCGAAACGCAGCTGGAAACCGACCGCCGTTTATTAAGAGGGCGTATTAAGTCAATCAATAAGCGATTGGATAAAGTGCGTAGCCAGCGTGAGCAGAACCGCCGCGCCCGTGCACGTGCGGAAATCCACAGTGTGTCGCTGGTCGGGTATACCAACGCAGGCAAATCGACGCTGTTTAATACGTTAACCAATGCCGATGTGTATGCCGCTGACCAATTGTTTGCAACACTGGACCCGACACTGAGGCGCCTTGAGATCGAAGACGTGGGCCCGGTGGTGATGGCGGATACGGTAGGGTTTATCCGGCATTTGCCCCATAAGCTTGTTGAGGCGTTCCAGGCGACGCTTCAGGAGGCAGCGGAAGCCACCTTGCTGGTGCATGTGATTGATGCAGCCGACCCTGATCGCGAGCTAAACGTTGACCAGGTAGAGCACGTATTGAAAGAGATTGGCGCCGATAGTGTGCCGGTTCTCAAGGTAATGAATAAAATCGACAAGCTTGATAGCGCGCCGCGTATTGAGCGTGATGGGCATGGCGTGCCTGAAGTGGTGTGGTTGTCTGCTCAACAAGGCCAAGGTCTTGAGCTACTTCATGAAGCGCTTACTGAGCGCTTGGCTGGCGATGTCATCGGATTTTCGCTGACACTGACGCCAGAACAGGGCAAGCTGCGGGCAGGGCTTCATGAGCTAAACGCCGTGCGTCAGGAAGCATTTGATGAGCAGGGGCGCTCTGTATTGGATGTTCGACTACCGCGTCGCGACTTTAACCAATTAATGGCGCAGCTGGGTGAGCGCGCTAACACCTATTTGCCTGTAGCATTACGTGAAGTTGACGAGTGGTAGGTCCTTGCTTTTCTACTCGTGTAAGGGATGGTAATAACAGTTTGATATAGCAATAATTTCAATAAAGCGCATGGAGCTTGCCGAAGGCATGCCATGCGCAGATGAGCATCTTAGTGGAGACGAAGTATGGCCTGGAATGAGCCTGGTGGTGGCAACCAGCACGACCCATGGAGTGGTGGTGGTCGACGGGGTGGCAACGACGGTGATAACCGTGGTGGCAACGACGGCGGTAATCGGGGCGGGAACAATGGGGGTAATAACCAAGGCCCTCCTGACCTTGATGAAGCGCTCAAGAAGTTTCAAGACAAGCTGAACGGCATGCTGGGCGGCGGCAGTAAAAAAGGCAACGGAAACAAGCGGAACAGTGGAAGCGGTGGTGGTAAACCACGTAATACGCTTGCATTGCCGGGCCTTTTAGTTGTGGTTGCGCTAGCGATTTGGGCAGCCTCCGGCTTCTATCTGGTGGATCAGTCTGAGCGTGGCGTTGTTTTACGTTTTGGTGAGTACCAGAGCGTTGTTGGGCCGGGCCTTCACTGGAATCCGCCGTTGATTGACGATGTCCGCATGGTGAATGTCACGCGTGTTCGCTCTGTGTCACAAACCCAGGCGATGCTGACGCGCGATGAAAACATCGTGGAAGTGGAAATATCGGCGCAGTACCAGGTCGCAAATCCGCAAGATTTTGTTCTCAATGTGCGTGATCCTGCACTGTCCATGGAAAATGCGCTTGATTCTGCTTTGCGTCACGTTGTAGGTGGCACAGACATGATCGATATCCTGACCTCAGGGCGTGAAATCCTGGGCAGCTCGGTCGCTAGCCGCTTGCAGTCCTATCTTGATGCGTATGGAGCGGGTATCCGTTTACAAACCATTAACATTGAGTCGACTTCCGCGCCTGCGCCGGTTATCGACGCATTCGATGACGTAATTCGTGCTCGCGAAGACCGCCAGCGTACCATTAACGAAGGCATGGCTTACGCTAACGCCATTATCCCGGCCGCTCAGGGTCAAGCCCAACGCGTGGTTGAGCAAGGCCAAGGGTATCGTGAGTCGGTCGTGGCCGAAGCTCAGGGTCAAGCGAATCGCTTCAATGCCTTGTTAACAGAGTACCAAAATGCGCCAGAGGTAATGCGTGAGCGGATGTACCTGGATACGCTTGAAAGCGTCTACGGCGGTACGCCCAAGGTACTCATGGATGTAAGCGAAAATGCACCGCTAATGTATCTGCCGCTTGATCAAATGCGTGGCAATAGTGGGCGCAGCAATAGCGCATCAAGCGCTAATGACAGTGGCTCAGGCAGTGAGGAGTTGGATCCGCGTGTTGTAGAAAGTTTACGTGGAAGCCAAACGACGAATTCTTCATCTTCAAGTAGTAGCTCTATTCGCAGGGAGGGCCGGTAAATGATTAATAATCGATCCCTGCTGATCGTTGGTGGCTTGGCTGTTGTCGCGTGGTTGGCAAGTAATTCGCTGTATGTTGTTGATGAGACACAGCGTGCCGTAAAACTGCGCTTTGGTGAGGTTATTGAAGAGAATATTCAGCCTGGCCTGCATGTCAAAATACCGGTTGCTCAAACGATCCGTAAGTTTGATACGCGCCTGCTGACGCTGGATACCGATACCAGTCGTTATCTGACGCTTGAGCAAAAAGCAGTTATCGTCGACTCCTACGTTAAATGGCAGGTGGTTAATCCTACCCGCTACTACGAGGCAACGGCAGGCGATGAAATGATGGCGATCCGCCTTATTCAGCCACGTGTTGACGAGAGCTTACGTAACGAGTTTGGCCGTCTTAATCTGCAGGAAATCATTGCCGAGCGCCGTGATGACCTGATGATTGGTCCTACCGAAGAGCTGGACAGCCTGATGCGTGATGAGCTGGGTGTCGCTATCCGCGATATTCGCATCAAGCGTATTGATTTACCTGAAGACGTGTCAGCGGCAGTCTTTGAACGGATGCGTTCTGAGCGTGAGCGCGAAGCCCGCGAATGGCGTGCCCAGGGGCAGGAGGAAGCTGAGCGGATTCGCGCTAATGCTGACCGTCGTCGCCACGTACTTATCGCTCAGGCAAATGAGCGTGCAGAGACGCTGCGCGGTGAAGGTGATGCACAGGCGGCCAGTATCTTTTCTGAAGCGTATGGCCAGGATCAGGAGTTTTTCTCCTTTTGGCGT
Source organism: Halomonas sp. AOP22-C1-8 (assembly GCF_052378905.1). Classification (NCBI taxonomy): domain Bacteria; kingdom Pseudomonadati; phylum Pseudomonadota; class Gammaproteobacteria; order Oceanospirillales; family Halomonadaceae; genus Halomonas; species Halomonas sp. AOP22-C1-8. Next base: position 16,059 of record NZ_JBQSYD010000003.1, read on the forward strand.
AGCTTGAATGCTTACCGCGACAGCTTCTCGGGCGACGGTGATATGCTGGTATTAGACCCCAGCAGCGACTTTTTCCGTTACCTGCGCAGTGCTAATCCTAACGGGCAAGCAGGCGAAGAAGAGTAAGTTGGCATAGAGGTGAACTTTGCCATGAAGCAGAACGCATGGCGGGGTTCATCCCTTGAGCAAACGTGGTAGACTTAATTGAACCGGGCGTCGCCCGGTTTTTTTGTGGCCCTCATTTAACGTTAATGCGTCAAGCGCGTATTCATCGACTCCAGGGCCTTCATCGTCTTGCAGGATTGTTTACATGACCATCGCTGACCGCTGGCTGTTGCCCGACGGCATGGATGAGGTGCTACCGCCTCAGGCAAGCCGCATGGAAGAGCTGCGCCGCGCGCTGCTTGATCTTTATCATTGCTGGGGCTATGACCAGGTCATGCCACCACCGGTGGAGTTTCTAGACTCCTTGTTGACCGGTACCGGTACCGACCTTGATCTGCAAACCTTTAAGCTAACAGACCAATTAACCGGCCGTATGATGGGCGCCTCGGCAGATGTTACGCCGCAGGTGGCGCGTATGGATGCCCACTCGCTCAAACGCCAAGGGCCCGTTCGGCTGTGCTACTGCACGAACGTACTGCGCGCTAAAGCTGATCAGCATCAGGGCGGACGCAGCCCTGTTCAGGTCGGCGTCGAACTGTTTGGCCATGCTGGGTTAGAGGCCGATAGTGAAATCATTCATTTGGCGCTCGCCAGTTTAAAAGCCGCAGGCGCAGGTGAAATACATCTGGCTCTTGGGCACATCGGCATTTACCGTAGTTTGGTAGACGCTGCCGCGCTTAATAATGAGCAGGAGAGCACGCTGTTTGAGGCACTGGCACTCAAGTCGCCGGGACAATTGGCGGAGCAAGTTAACGCAAGCGTCAGCGACCCGGTACTGGCCGATATGTTTATGGCGCTAGGTGAGTTGCACGGCGACGCCAGTATACTTGAGCAAGCACGCGAGCGCTTTGCAGGTGCTCCGGCCTCTGTAACCGCCGCGCTTGATCAGTTAAGTGTGCTGTATCAGGGTGTGTTGGCTCGCTTTGACGTGTCGCTCTATTTTGATCTTGCCGAGTTGCGTGGGTATCAATACCACACAGGCATGATGTTTGCCGCTTATGTGCCAGGTTACGGCCATGCGCTTGCAAAGGGTGGCCGCTATGATGATACGGGGCGCGCCTTTGGGCGTGCACGTCCGGCTACTGGCTTTTCGATGGATTTAAAGCAGTTGGCATCATTGGCCTTGGCATCGCCAGGCAACGGCGCCATTTGGGCGCCTGCCCAAGAGGAAGAGTCTCTCAACGCTGCCATAGTTGCACTGCGAGAGCAGGGAGAACGCGTTATTCAAGCGCTGCCTGGGCAGCGTACTGGGCCGGCGGAGCACAAGTGTGACCGCCGTCTTGAGTTTATCGATGGCTGTTGGCAGACAACGGCCCTGACACAAGAGACGAGTGCATAATGGGTAAGAATGTCGTAGTCCTGGGCACCCAATGGGGTGATGAAGGCAAAGGCAAGATTGTTGACCTGCTCACCGAGTCAGCGGCGGCGGTAGTGCGTTTCCAGGGTGGCCATAATGCGGGCCACACGCTGGTAATCGACGGTGAAAAAACGGTGCTTCATCTCATTCCGTCGGGTGTCCTGCGTCCGGGTAAAACCTGCGTAATCGGCAACGGGGTGGTGCTTTCGCCTGAAGCGCTGATTAAAGAGATCCGCGAGCTTGAAGATAAAGGTGTACCGGTGCGTGAGCGCCTGCGCCTTTCACCTGCCTGCCCGCTGATTTTGCCTTACCACGTGCGCCTTGATCAGGCCCGCGAAAAAGCCCGTGGCGTTGCCAAGATTGGCACAACGGGTCGAGGCATTGGTCCGGCTTACGAAGATAAAGTGGCACGCCGTGGCTTGCGCTTGGGCGATATGCTTCATCGGGAGCGGTTTGCCTCCAAACTGGGCGAAGTGCTGGATTACCACAACTTCGTATTGGTTAACTACCACGGTGAACCCGCCGTCGACTTCCAGGAAGTGCTGGACAGCGCCATGCAAATGGCCGATGAGCTTCGTCCGATGGTATGCGATACCGTGAGCATGGTTCACGACCTGCGCAAGGCGGGTGAAAATATTCTGTTTGAGGGCGCCCAAGGCTCGCTACTGGATATCGACCACGGTACGTACCCGTTTGTTACCAGCTCCAACACCACGGCTGGCGGCACGGCCACGGGTTCTGGTGTCGGCCCGCTTTACCTGGATTATGTGCTGGGTATTACCAAAGCGTATACCACGCGCGTGGGTTCAGGACCGTTCCCCACTGAGCTGTTCGACGACCATGGCCGTCACCTGGCTGAGCGTGGCCACGAATTTGGCGCCACCACGGGTCGTCCACGCCGTTGCGGTTGGTTTGATGCTGTGGCCCTGCGTCATGCGGTACAAATTAACTCAATATCCGGCATCTGCCTGACCAAGCTTGACGTGCTCGATGGTCTGGAAAATATTCGGGTGTGCGTGGGCTATCGCAGTAAAGATGGTGACGTGCTGGACAACCCGGTTGATTCTGAAGGCTACGAAGCCATAGAGCCGCTTTATCAGGATTTACCAGGCTGGAAAGAGTCGACGCTGGGTGCTAAAAACGTCGACGACTTACCGGCCAATGCCCGCGCTTACATCAGTTTCCTGGAAGAGCAGGTGGGCACCAGTATCGATATTATTTCAACGGGTCCAGACCGTGTTGAAACCATCGTACTGCGCAATCCGTTTGACGGCGAATAATCCGCTGTCGTCGAATAACACTCGCTGAGAATATCGTCGGGTGTATTAGAAGGGGTGCCTTGGCGCCCCTTTTTGGTAAACCTTGATTAAAAATCAATGCCATGACGTGCCTGTAGGCCATTATTAAAGGCGTGGCGAACTTCCTGCATTTCGGTGACGGTATCCGCCATGGCTATCAGTTCTCGGTGCGCATTACGCCCCGTAATAATTACTGTCTGCTCGCTGGGGCGATTTTCAAGCGCCGCTTTAACGGTGGCGATATCCAGGTAGCCAAACTTGAGCATGTAGGTAATTTCATCCAGCACGACCAGGTAAGTGTTTGGGTCAGCCAGCATGCGCTCAGCCTCTTTCCAAACGGCCAGACAGGCTTGAGTGTCGGCTTCACGGTTTTGGGTATCCCAGGTAAAGCCCGTTGCCATAATTGCGACGTCAAGATTAGGGTCATCTTCCAAACGGTTGCGTTCGCCACACTCCCATAAGCCTTTAATAAACTGAATAACACCCACGTTATAGCCATAGCCCAACGCACGGGTGACGGTGCCCCAGGCGGCCGTGGTCTTGCCTTTACCATTCCCGGTATTCACCAGCAGCAGTCCGCGCTGTTCTGTAGCGCTGGCTATTTTTTCATCCACGCGGGCTTTGAGTTTTCCCATCGACGCTTTATGGCGTGTATCGCGGTCTTTCACCGTCACTTTCCTCTTAAAAGGCTGCCTGAAGGTCTCTAGCCTACGCCATATAGAGCTTGCAATGCCGTGATGATGGCTTAAATGTGAATAAAATTTATACAGTTGTTAAGCTTTTCCGTAGGAATCGAGGTTTTTGCGGCTAATCAATAACAGAATTGGCCGATAGGGAGCTTACTGCTCTAAAATAACCCTTCATAACTTGCCAGGAAAAATGCCATGCCCTCTTTTGATATTGTGTCGGAATTTGATCAGCACGAAGCGTCTAACGCCGTTGACCAGGCGAATCGTGAAGTGCAGTCGCGTTTTGATTTTAAAGGCGTTGACGCAAGCTTCGCCCTTGAAGGCGAAAAAGTGCAGTTAGAGGCCCAGGTCGATTTTCAACTTAAGCAGATGCTGGATGTACTGCGCGGTCGGTTAATTGCCAGAGGCATTGATGCGCGCTGCATGGATGTTCAAGACCCCGAGCTTTCCGGGGTGAAGGCGCGTCAGGAAGTCGTTTTGAAGCAGGGGCTTGATGCGGTAGAAGCCAAGGATGTGGTAAAGCGTATCAAGGCGAGTAAGCTTAAAGTCCAAGCGCAAATTCAGGGTGAAAAAGTTCGCGTGACCGGGAAAAAACGTGACGACTTACAAGGCGTCATGGCGCTTTTACGGGGTGAAGAGGGACCTGAACTACCTCTGCAGTTTGATAATTTCCGCGATTAAGCCTTATCACGTGTAGGGCGGTGTCTATGCGCTGCCCCGTTTTTGCCACTCTTTTTGCCTACTCGCAACCATCGTTTATTACAGGAGCTAACGCACTATGTCTGATCCGCAGCCGGTTTATTTAAGCGACTATCAGCCGCCCGCCTACCAGGTCACCCACACCGAGCTGACGTTTGATCTTGACCCTGCTGCCACCCGTGTAAAAGCACGATTGTTGATTGAACGTAACGAAAACGTAGACGCCCAAACGCCTCTGGTGCTGAATGGCGAGCAGCTGTCGCTGATCTCGTTGGCCATTGATGGCACACCGCTAGCGGAGGCGGATTACCAATTGGATGAGGGCAGCCTGCGTATTATGCAGTTGCCGGGAACGTTCAGCCTTGAAAGTGAGGTAGAAATTGCGCCTGGTACTAACACTGCTCTGGAGGGACTTTACCAGTCGAGTGGTATGTACTGTACCCAGTGTGAAGCGGAAGGTTTTCGGCGCATTACGTTCTACCCAGACCGCCCGGATGTGATGGCCACCTTTACCGTCACGGTCATTGGTGATCAAAACAACGAACCCGTTTTGCTGGCTAACGGCAACCCCGTGGACAGCGGTATATTGGAAAACGGTCGCCATTTCGTGAAATGGGAAGATCCGCATCCTAAACCGTGCTACCTGTTTGCGTTGGTAGCGGGTGATTTACACAAGGTTGAAGACCACTTTTCTACCATGAGCGGCCGTGATGTCACGCTGCAAATTTGGGTAGAAGAGGAAAATCTGGATAAGACCAAACACGCTATGGCTTCTCTCAAGCGTTCCATGGCGTGGGATGAACAGACCTATGGCCGCGAATATGATCTTGATCTGTTTATGATCGTGGCCGTTAACGATTTCAATATGGGAGCGATGGAGAACAAGGGGCTGAATATTTTCAACTCTGCCGCTGTACTGACGCATCCCAATACCGCCACCGATGCCACGTTTCAAAACGTGGAAGGCATTGTGGCCCACGAATATTTTCATAACTGGTCCGGCAATCGAGTGACCTGTCGTGACTGGTTCCAGCTATCGCTGAAAGAAGGCTTTACCGTTTTTAGGGACCAGTGTTTTTCCGCTGATACCAACTCGGCGCCGGTTAAGCGTATTCAAGATGTGTCTTTTTTCCGTACGGCGCAGTTTGCAGAAGATGCAGGCCCCACTGCGCATCCTGTGCGCCCCGACCACTACATTGAAATCACCAATTTCTACACCCTGACTATTTATGAAAAGGGTGCAGAAGTAGTGCGTATGCTGTGTAACCTGGTGGGGTGGGAAAATTTCCGCCAAGGGGCCGATGCCTACTTTGAGCGCTTTGATGGTCAGGCGGTCACCATTGAAGACTTTGTTGGCTGTATGGAAGAGGCGTCGGGCCAAACACTTGATCAATTTATGCGCTGGTACGCGCAGGCAGGTACGCCAGAGATTGATGTCCACGGCGAATACGACTATGTACATAGTGAATACAGGCTAACGCTTCGGCAACGCACGCCTGCCACGCCCGGCCAAACCGAGAAGCAGCCACTGCATATCCCTGTGCGGATGGGGCTGGTGGGAACCAAATCTGGTCAGGACTTAACGCTGACCATGGCCGGGGAAGTGCTGGGCAAGGATGCGGTGATCCATTTACGCGAGAATGAGCAGACCTTTGTCTTTACCGATGTGGCCGAGGCGCCAGTACCGTCACTGCTGCGTGACTTCTCGGCGCCAGTGAAGCTACATTTCCCCTATTCACGTGAAGAACTGGCATTTTTGCTCACCCATGATAGTGATGGTTTTAACCGCTGGGATTCCGGTCAGCGCTTGGCCATGCTGGCGTTGGACGATTTGATCGCGGCGCATCGTAATGGCGTTGAAAAAGTCATGGATGGCCGCGTTACGGAAGCCTTTAGAGCGCTGCTGACAAGCTCGACGTCTGACAAGGCGGTGCTGGCCGAGATGCTAACCCTGCCTTCTGAAGCCTACATTGCCGAGCAGCAGCCGATCGTCGATGTCGATGCGATTCACGCGGCGCGTGAGTTTGTGCGCCAATCATTGGCGTTAGCACTTCGCGATGAATTTGTGGCCACGTTTGAAGCCAATCGCTCGGAGGAGGCTTACGCGCCAACGCCTGAGCAAATCGCCCAGCGTAGCCTCAAAAACATAGCGCTTAGCTATTTGATGTCGATTGAGGATGAGCAGGCGATTGCATTTTGCCAGGCCCAGTTTGCCGCTGACCACAATATGACCGATGTTCGCCATGCGCTAACGCTGCTTGTGCATAGCGAACGTGATGACGTGTCGTCACCTGCTTTAAAAGCGTTTGGTGAAAAATGGGCGCATGATTCGCTGGTTATGGACCAGTGGTTTACGATTCAAGTGACGCGGCCGCAGTCTGATGTGCTGGAGCGTGTCGAGTTCTTGATGCAGCATCCGGCATTTTCAATCAAGAACCCAAACAAAGTACGTGCGCTAGTGGGTGCTTTTACGCAAAATCGGGTTAATTTCCATCGCCTGGATGGTAAGGGCTACGCGCTGCTTGCCGATGTGGTGATTGAGCTTAATCGGCTAAACCCGGAAATTGCCGCGCGATTGGTTACCCCGCTAACACGCTGGCAGCGTTTTGACGAAGCGCGCCAGGCCTTAATGCATGCGCAGTTGGAACGTATCAAAAAAGAGCCACTATCTTCGAACGTATATGAAGTAGTTGAAAAAGCGCTGGCGTAAGCACTCCCAGCGTTCCAACCATGAAAGGGAAGCCATTGGTGAACGACTCACAACCGCATTTTTTACTGATTATAAATGGTAAATCAGCCGGGAACCCGGCACTGCGTGAAGCCGTTGAAGAGCAGCGTGAGGCAGGGATGCCGATTACCGTGCGCTCAACATGGGAGGGCGGTGACGCCGCTCTCTTTGCCGAGCAGGCCTGTGATATGGGCATCACCCATGTCATCGCCTGCGGCGGCGATGGCACTGTTAACGAAGTGGTTAACGGGCTAATGCGTGTCGCTCATGATAAGCGTCCCGCTTTGGGCGTTGTGCCGCTGGGCAGTGCCAACGACTTTGCCACCTCCACGGGGTTACCGTTGGAGCCAAGCCCTGCGCTGGCAGAGGCAATGATACTAAGCGCGTACCCCGTTGATGTCGTACGAGTAACGGCTGAGGCTAATAATAAAACCGTCGTTCAGTACTACGTCAACATGACCACGGGCGGATTTGGGGCGGAAATTACCTCTTCAACACCGAAGACGCTGAAACGCTTGTTAGGCGGAGGTGCATACTCCTTAATGGGAGCGCTTAAAGCCTGGCGGCATCGCAGCTATCGTGGCACGCTTCACTGGGGCGATAAAGAGCAGGATGTCTCGCTGCTGTTATTGGCGTTAGGTAATGGCCGACAGTCAGGCGGCGGACAGGTGCTCGCCCCACGTGCCAAGCTTGATGATGGCCGCTTGGATGTTCTTCTGGTGAAGGATTTTAGCTCCGTAACGGAACTGCCGACGCTGATTAGCGAGCTTCAGAGCTTTCCCTCTGATGGGCAGTATGTACGCTATTTCACAGCGACTGAGCTGACGGTCACAACTCAGAAAGATGATCCCGCTTGGCCCTTAACGCTGGACGGCGAAATGTGTCAGTATGATCGTTTTTGCGTTGAAGTGGTGCCGTTGGCGCTGCACGTTTTATTGCCTGAGGGTTGCTCGTTACTGTCAGCAAATGACCGACACTGATCGTAGGCTGTCTTTAAAAGCGTTATTTAAGAAGGGGAATCTAATGGTAAACCGTTTATGGATACCGGTTGTTGCCACCTTGGCACTATTGCTAAGCGCATGTGGTGACTCTCAAGAAGAGACTAATGCGACACCGGATGAGCCTTCATCGGTTTCTGATGAAGACGTTGTACAAGAGGAAGAAGCGCCGGCCGCCGCTGAAAATGCCGCGGATATGCCAAGTCCTGCTGAGGTAGAGGATGACGTTGAGGCGCGCCAGGCCGCTGAAGAGCTAGAGCAGGCCGAGGCGCTGCGTGATGATATGCAAGATGATGCGGTCAACGCTGACGAGCCCGAGGCCCAAGAGGTAACGGCAGGCGAAGATACTCTGGCGGCGGACCCTGATGAGATACTGCAAGAGGGCGGCGCACTGCCAGGAGAGGCAACGCGCTCAGACGTCGATCAAATGATCGAAGAGACTGAACAGCGCTTTCAGGAAGCCCAGCGGCGCTTAAATGAGCAGTTTGAAGAAGCTGAACAACAAGCCGAAGAGTACGATGCTATTGAGCAAGAAGCATTGTCCAATGAGTGGGAAACACAGAGCAGCCTACCCGAAAGCCCTCGCTTGGAAGATAACCGGGAAGCTACTGATGTTGATGCATTGATTGAGGATACCGAACGCCGCTTTGAGGAAGCCCAAAAGCGCCTTGAAGAGCAGTTTCAGGAAATCGAGCGTGAACATAATGGCAGTAGTAGCCGTGGGGTTATCTTGAATGAAGGCGTAGACGCAGACGGCGAGAATATTGACGCAACTGATCAATAAGGCGCGTTGAGCAGGCAATAAAAAGGCCCGCCTTGGCGGGCCTCGCTACACTCGGCCATGATTAAGCAAGGCGAATGGTAGAAGCCTGAAGGCCCTTTTTACCCTGCGTTACCTCAAAGCTGACTTTTTGACCATCTTGCAGGGTCTTGAAGCCTTCCGCTTGAATTTCGGAGAAGTGCGCAAACAGGTCGTCACTGCCATCATCGGGTGAGATGAAGCCGTAACCTTTCGTATCGTTGAACCATTTGACGGTGCCAGTTGCCATTAGTCGTTTCCTTAACGTGCTTATAATGATCAAGCGAACCTGCATAGGATTCGCCCGCCAAAATCAATGTAGATGCAAAAAAATGAGTCGTCCAGTAACAATCTAATGTTTCTTAACTTTTGTTGAGCCACGTATATGTCGTCAATACAGCTTGTGGATTCTCAGTTTGTAGCCTTTTTGGTCGCTATTACACTGTTGTCGATTACGCCTGGCGTGGATACCTTGCTGGTTATCCGTAACACTGCCCGAGGCGGGGCACGGGACGGCATTGCCACCAGCTTAGCGATCTGCTGCGGTCTGTTTGTACACGCGACCATCTCGGCATTAGGCATTTCACTGATTCTGCTCCAGTCGGCCTGGGCATTTCATCTATTAAAGTTGGTCGGGGCGGGGTATCTGGTATGGCTAGGGGTCACTAGTTTGTTAGCCGCAAGGCGTGGCCAGCCATTACCGGTCAAAGGGGTGATCGGTGCTGCTTCTCCTGTTCCGCTTTGGCAGCCCATTAAGGAAGGTTTGCTGTCCAATGTATTGAATCCAAAAACGATTATTTTTTATATGGCTTTTTTGCCTCAGTTTATTGCGCCGGGTGATCCGGCGTTGGTCAAGTCCCTGTGGCTAGCAGGTGTCCACTTTATCATTGCCAATATCTGGCAAATTAGCGTGGTGTTCATGGTGGGAGGTGCTAGCAAGTGGCTCGCCAGCGTGCGCTTTGCGCAGGTGTTAAATGCCGCGACCGGCGCGGTGCTGGTCGCGTTTGGGCTTCGTTTGGCGATGGAACAGCGCCCAGTATAACTGGGCGCTTGGTGAGTAAACTGACCAGGCAGTAAGCGCGATTACCTTTGTACGCTTATTGACGAGCCAGCAAAGCGCGGTCGTAACGTACCTGTTGTTCACTATCACTCAACAGTGAAACACCTTCGCTGTTACCACCGTTGGCCAAACTTTCAAAAATTACCCGATAGCTAAGCACCGCCTGTACATAATCGCGTGTTTCTTTAAAGGGAATGCTTTCCACAAACAGATCAAATGACTCCATATCGCTTCCCAGCCACTGATCAACACGCCCAGGGCCAGCATTATAGGCCGCAGCGGCGGCAAGTCGGTTACCCTGATAGCGGTTCAGCTTGTCGCGCAGATAAGTGCTGCCTAGGCGAATATTAAGTTCAGGGTCAAGAATGCCGTAAGGCCCTGGGTCACTAATACCCAGTTGGCGGCTTACCAGGCTTGCCGTGCCGGGCATTAGCTGCATCAAACCGCGGGCGCCTGCTGGAGAGAGCGCTACCGGGTTATAAGCACTTTCACGACGGGTAATCGCCATTAGCATATACGGGTCTACACCGGTTTGGTGGCCCCAGTGCATAAAGCTCTCCCGGTAAGCCTCGGGGAAACGCCAATCAAGCGCATCCCACATGCTGCCAGCAATCGTGGTCTGTACCAGGCGTGCATGCCACTGTTGATGGGCTGCATAATCGGCCAGGGCGCGCGCCTGCTGGGGCGTGCCGTTTTTCACCGCATACAGCCATTCGCTATTGGCAAGGCCGTCTTCGCCAATGCGTAGCAGCGCTTCGGTACGCTGGACCACGGGGAGGCGTGCAGTGCGTTCGCGTGAAGCCTCATCAAAATGATTGCGCTCAAGATTGAGTTGGTAAGGCTGGCCAAGTTGTTCAGCGGCCGCAAACCCATAAAAGCTGCGGTCGGTCGCCGCCTGACGGTAGCGAGCGGTGGCTGCCTCCTGGCTGCCCAGCTGTTCGTTGGCACGCCCCAGCCAGTACTGCCAGCGGCTGTTTTCTTGTTGGCTGGTGGGCATTTCCGCAATCCAGTGAATCACCTCCTGCCACTGCCGGTCTGCCAATGCACGGCGTACGCGTAGCTCAAGCACGCGCTCGCTATCCAACGAGGGAAGAACGTCATCTACCCAGCCTAAGGCGCCGGGTACATTGCGTACCAGTGCATAGAAAGCCAACTCTTCTTCAATAGCTTGCTGATCACTGGGCAGGAGGTTCAAGTTGGGCGCGATGGTTTGCCAGCTACTCAATGCGGCCGGGGTATCTTCACGGGTGAACCGCTGCATCGCAGCTTTGTAGAAACTGGCGGTTGCCGCGCATTCAGGGCCAAGACAGGCGGGCGCTGAGGTGACCGCGCGGGTGTTAGTATTCACTTGGTCGGCGGTTTCAATCGCGGTGTGCCACTGGCCGCTGAGCAGCCCGTCTAAATAGGCTGAGAGACGATCTTCACCGGCTTGCCAAGCGAGCATTCTTCGCTCCCAGATAGCCGTTGCATCAATCGTGCCGTTAGCCCGCAGGCGGTCAAACAGAGGGTCACACGCATCGGGCTGGGAGCTGCCTTCAAGCCAAAGTGCAAGGCCTGCCTCTGCGGCCTGCTGGGGCTGTGAATCCAGTATGGCCGTATAGTAATAACACTGGCGAGCGGTGCCTGCAGGTTCGCCATCGGCAACGGCCAGCAAATCGCTATAACGCCCCGCGTGGCCATACTGGGCAATGGCCTGACCGCGTAGCCACTCAGAAAGCGGAGAGTCGTTATGCTGGTCAATAAAGCGTTGTACTTGGGCCGTCGAGACGTTGGGTAGTTGATTGCGTAATCGGTGGTAGTCGACATAGCCGCTCAGCACATGACCTTCAATAGCGCGCTCGTCGATGTGGTTCCACTGTTGTTGACGAGCGGCTTCTAACGCATCGCGCATCGCGGTATCAGAAGCGGCCCATGAGGCAGTGGGTAAGCCCACCAGGATTGCCGCGCATAAAGTGCGAAAAGGGGATCTGAATGGCGATGCCTGCATAATTTTCTCTCTTTCTCGCTAACGGATTGGCAACCGCTAATAGTGAACGAAATGGGCAAATAGTGTTCAGACAATCGTGACACTTGGAGGATTCAATTACGATGGTTCGATTATCCACGTTGTGGCTATTTCGTCGACTTAAATCCCGCCTCTGGGCTGTAAAACGTATCGGACGCGCACTGAAACTGTTTGTGCCCATGACGTCTGATGTCCTGAGCGGTCGCTTTCGACCTGTGCCTTGGGCTGCCTTTGGCATGATGGCGCTGGCGCTTGCCTACCTTGCAATGCCGTTCGATTTAATTCCGGACTTTCTCGTTTTCATAGGTCTGATTGACGATGTCATTATCGTTGGCTGGCTTCTCAATCGTATCGACCAGCGCTTGGCAGATTACTGCGCCTGGAAGTACGGCGATATTGATATCGCTACTTCTCAACACTCACCTTCTTGAAATCGCTCTGCTTATCCCCATATCCAACTCACACATTTTTTCGTTCCTGTCTCATTGGGAGGCAGGAACTCTAAACAAACGTGATTGATGAGGGCTAGGCGAATGTCAACAGCGACCCACGAAGAAACGTTAGGCTTTCAAACAGAAGTTAAGCAGCTTCTCAACCTGATGATTCACTCCCTGTATTCCAACCGGGAGATTTTCCTGCGTGAGCTTATCTCTAACGCCGCGGATGCCTGTGACAAACTGCGCTACGCGGCGCTAGATAACGATGCGCTGTACGAAGGCGACAGCGAGCTTCGGGTAGAAATTGAGCACGATAAAGAAGCCAATACCATTACGTTGCGCGACAACGGTATTGGTATGAACCGCGAAGACGTTATCGCTAATCTGGGCACCATCGCCCGCTCAGGCACCGCTGAGTTTTTAAAGCAGATGTCAGGCGAGCAGCAAAAAGATGCCAAGTTGATCGGCCAGTTCGGTGTAGGTTTCTACTCAGGCTTTATTGTGGCTGATGAAGTGGCAGTGCGTACCCGCAAAGCCGGGACGGCCGCCTCTGAAGGCGTTGAGTGGCGCTCTAAAGGCGAAGGTGAGTTTACCGTCGCTGATATTGAGCGCGAGCTTCACGGCACCGAAATTACGCTTTATCTGAAAGAAGACGCGAAAGAGTTTGCTGACGATTACCGCCTTCAAAACCTGGTGCGCAAGTACTCTGATCATATTGAAGTGCCCGTGCGCATGCCCAAGACCGAAACGGTCAAGGATGATGAAGGCAACGACATCGAAGGTAGCGAAGTCACCACGTGGGAAACCGTTAACGAAGCCACTGCACTCTGGGCGCGCCCCAAGAGCGATGTTTCTGATGACGAGTACAAGGCGTTTTATAAGCACGTTGCCCATGACTTTAGCGACCCGCTTGCCTGGAGCCACAACAAGGTAGAAGGCAAGCTTGAGTACACTAGTTTGCTCTACGTGCCGGGCCGGGCGCCTTTTGATATGTATGAGCGCGACGGCGCTCGCGGCGTTAAGCTTTATGTGCAGCGCGTATTTATCATGGATGACGCTGAACAGTTCCTGCCGCTCTACCTGCGCTTTATCAAAGGCGTGTTGGATACGCGCGATCTGTCGCTCAACGTTTCCCGCGAGCTTTTGCAGCAGGACCCGCAGGTCGACAAGATCAAAGGGGCGCTGACCAAGCGTGCGCTGGATATGCTTAAAAAGCTTTCCAAGGACAGCGAAGAGTACCAAACCTTCTGGAACACCTTCGGCAGCGTGCTGAAGGAAGGCCCAGGCGAAGATTTTGCCAACCGCGAAAAAGTCGCCGGTCTTTTACGCTTTGCGTCAACGCACAGCGACACCGCTACCCAGGATCAATCGCTTGCCGACTACGTCGAGCGCATGAAAGAAGGCCAGCAGAAGATCTACTACGTGGTAGCAGATAGCTTCAATGCGGCGAAAAACAGCCCGCACCTGGAGATATTCCGCAAGAAAGGTATCGAAGTTCTGCTGCTGTCTGACCGTATTGATGAGTGGCTGATGAGCCATCTGACCGAGTTTGACGGTAAATCCTTTGCGGATGTTGCCAAAGGCGAGCTGGACCTTGGTGATGTCGAAGACGAAGCCGAGAAAAAAGCTCAGGAAGAGACCGCCAAGGCGAAAGAAGACTTGCTGAAGCGCGTTAAAGAAGCGCTTAGCGATGGCGTTCAGGACGTCAAGGTTACCCATCGTTTGACTGACTCTCCGGCTTGCGTCGTGCTGCCTGAGCATGAGATGGGCTTTCAAATGCGCCGCATTATGGAAGCCGCCGGGCAAAAAATGCCGGACGTTAAGCCCATTTTAGAGCTCAACCCAGAGCACCCGCTGGTAACACGCCTGGAAGGAGCAGAAGGCGAGATCTTCACACAGCTAGCGCACATCCTGCTTGACCAGGCGATTATCGCCGAAGGTGGTCATCTGGACGACCCAGCCGCTTATGTGAAGCGTCTAAATAGCGTACTGACCGCTTAATCGTCGTTGCTACCTTTCACGGCCCGTTTGGATTCCCAAGCGGGCCGTTTGTTTTGATAAAGTAGCTGTTACTTTTCGCGTGATTTTTTCAGGACATCCTTATGGCTGAGCAGCAAATCAAGGTCGCGGTGCTGGGAGGTGGCAGTTTCGGTACGGCGCTTGCCAGCATCGCGGCGGATAACGGTGCCCATGTGCGTCAATGGATGCGAGACGAAGCGCTGGTCGCACAAATTAATCAAGAGCACCGTAACGGTCGCTACTTGCCGCACTATGCGATGAACCCTGCCGTTCAAGCCTCAACGGACCTGCACACGGTGCTGGACGATGCCGAGCTTGTGCTTATCGCCATTCCCTCAAAGGCGTTTCGAAGCGTGGTTCAGGCCGCGAAACCTTGGCTAAAGGCCAGCCAAATTCTGGTCAGTACCACCAAAGGTATTGAACCGGATAGCTTTCTGCTGATGAGTCAGGTGTTAGCGGATGAAACCGGTTTTTCCCATATTGGCGTCATCGCAGGCCCCAACCTGGCCTCAGAAATAGCCGATAAGCAGCTAACGGCGACGGTGATTGCCAGTGCCGATGCGCTAACGCGCACCCGTGTGCAGCAAGCATTGGGCTGTCGCTACTTTCGTGTTTATGCCAGCAATGATCGCCACGGGGTGGAATTGGGCGGTGCACTTAAGAATATTTATGCCATTGCGGCGGGCATGGCCGCTGCGTTGGGTATGGGGGAAAATACCCGCAGTATGCTAATGACTCGGGCGCTGGCTGAAATGAGCCGCTTTGCCGTGGCCCAGGGGGCCAACCCCATGACATTCCTTGGCCTTGCCGGGGTGGGCGACTTGATTGTGACCTGCTCGTCGAACCTGTCGCGTAATTATCGCGTGGGGTATGCCATGGGCGAGGGGCGCAGCCTTGAAGAGGCTGTTTCCGCGCTTGGCCAAGTGGCTGAAGGCGTCAATACGGTTAAGCTGGTGTGTGCCAAGGCGCAGGAAATGGGCGTATATATGCCGCTTGCCGAAGGCCTCTCCCATGTTCTCTTCGGCGGTGTGCCTGCCCAGGAGATGGCGCGTACGCTGATGATGGGCGAGCAGAGCAGTGATGTAGAGTTTATTCTGCCTCGTGAGGCGGTTCAGCAGGCCCATTTGGATAATCGAGGCTGGCATGAGTAGCTTATTAATTATGCGCCACGGAGAAGCAGCGCCCGGCTTTCCGGATAGCAAACGGCTGCTCACCCCGCAGGGGGAGCGCGAAGCCGCCATGATGGCGCAATGGCTGGCTGCACGCTTGGCAAAAGGGGAGTTTTTCGCACCGGTTCTCTATGCAAGCCCCTACGCCCGTGCGCAACAAACGGCACGTATGGTCGCTGAGGCATTAGGCTGTTCGCTAAGCACGCTGGACTTTATAACCCCAGAGGATGACCCGGCCAAGGTAAGCGATTGGTTGTTAACACAGCCAGACAGCGCGCCGATAATGCTGGTCAGCCATATGCCGTTGGTGGGCAACCTGACGGAACTGCTGGTGGAGGGCAGGCCGGGCCAGGGGCTGGGGTTCGACACCGCGGGCATTGCGGAGTTAGAGGCAGACGTATGGGCAGCAGACTGCGCTCAGTTAGCGCGTTATATGTCGCCAGGTCAGTTGGTTTGAAAGGACCGTTTTAAGGTAATAAAAAGGTAATAAAAACGGCGGCCCCTGGGCCGCCGTTCGCGTTGCTGTACGAGCCAAACGTTGATGCTTACAGCAGCGCGTCGAGCTTCTCTTTTAACACGCCGTTAACCTGCTGGGGGTTAGCCGTGCCGCGCGAGGCTTTCATTACCTGACCCACAAAGTAGCCAATCATCTTGCCGCGTTTTTCAGGTTCTGCGTCGCGATACTGCGCGACCTGAGCCGGGCTTTCAGAAATCACCTGGTCGATCATGGCTTCAATCGCGCCGGTATCAGTGACCTGTTTAAGCCCTTTGGCTTCGATGATGGCGTCGGCACTTTCGCCCTGGCCATTCCAGAGCGCCTGGAAGACCTGCTTGGCGGCTTTGCCGTTGATCGTATCGTCAATCACTCGGCTAAGTAGCTCGCCCAGCTGGCGCGCCGATATGGGGCTGCTGTTGATGGCGAGGTTCTCACGGTTAAGCGCCCCGGAAAGCTCGCCCTGTACCCAGTTTGCGGCCTGCTTGGCATCACCGCAACCCTGGTGAACTTCCTCAAAGAACTCGGCCATTTCACGGCTGGCAGATAGTACCGCGGCGTCATAAGCAGAAAGGCCTAGCTCACTCTTGAAGCGTTCACGCTTGTCGGCGGGCAGTTCAGGCAGCTGGCTGCGTAAGTGATCCAGGTAAGCGTTATCAAGTACGACAGGCAGTAGGTCGGGGCAGGGGAAGTAGCGGTAGTCGTTGGCTTCCTCTTTGGTCCGCATGCTGCGGGTTTCATCGCGCTCAGGATCAAACAGGCGTGTTTCCTGGACAACGGTGCCACCGTCTTCGATGAGCTCAATCTGGCGCTCTACTTCAAACGCAATCGCCCGCTCGACAAAGCGGAACGAGTTAACGTTTTTGATCTCTGCCCGGGTGCCAAAGGCTTCCTGGCCTTTCGGGCGCACAGACACGTTCACATCGCAGCGCATTGAGCCTTCGGCCATATTGCCGTCGGAAATGCCCAGATACGTAACGATGGAGTGAATCGCCTTAAGATACGCGGCGGCTTCTTTGGCGCTGCGCATATCCGGCTCGGAAACGATCTCTAGCAGCGGGGTGCCTGCACGGTTTAAATCGATGCCGGTCATGCCTAAAAAGTCTTCGTGCAGCGACTTGCCAGCGTCTTCTTCCAGGTGCGCATGGTGAATGCGAATACGCTTGGTAGTATCGTCATCCAGGGTAATTTCCACGTCCCCAGGACCCACTATGGGCTGATACATCTGGCTGGTTTGATAGCCTTTGGGTAGGTCCGCGTAGAAGTAGTTTTTGCGATCAAATACCGATACTTCAGCAATATCCGCATGGACCGCTAGACCAAACTGAACGGCCATGGCCACGGCCTGCTCGTTGAGCACAGGCAGCGTTCCTGGAAGGCCCAAATCAACCGCGCATGCCTGAGTGTTTGGCTCGGCGCCAAACGCGGTAGAAGCACCAGAGAAAATTTTGGAGCGAGTCGCGAGCTGAACGTGGACTTCCAGCCCAATTACGGTTTCCCATTGCATTAGGCGTGCTCCTCGGCAATAGCAGGAAGTTGAAGGTGCCAGTCGGTCGCTTGCTGGTACTGGTGCGCCACATTTAAAAGCTGCGCTTCAGCAAAGTGCGTACCCAGAATCTGTAAGCCTACTGGGCGGCCGCCGGCAAAGCCTGCGGGTACGCTGATGCCGGGGATGCCCGCCAGGTTCACGGCAATGGTATAAATGTCCTGCAGATACATCGAGACCGGATCTTTTTTGGCACCCAGGTCAAAGGCCGGAGTCGGCGAGGCCGGCCCCATCAAGACGTCAACATCTTCAAACGCGTCTAAAAAGTCCTGGCGAATCAAGCGGCGAACTTTCTGCGCTTTGGTGTAGTAGGCGTCAAAAAAGCCTTCAGAAAGAGTATGCGTGCCAATCAGAATGCGTCGTTTGACCTCTTCACCGAAACCTTCGGCACGGCTGCGCATGTAAAGATCAACTAAATCGACCGGCTCATTGCAGCGGTGACCAAAGCGCACGCCGTCATAGCGTGACAGGTTGGAGGAAGCTTCCGCAGGGGCGATGACGTAGTAGGCCGGAATCGCATAGTGAGTATGCGGAAGGCTCACTTCGCGTACCGTCGCACCCAGTGACTCATACACGCTTACCGCGTCACGCACGGCTTTTTCGACCTCGGGGTCTAGCCCATCACCAAAATACTCTTTTGGTAGGCCGATTTTTAGACCTGAAAGCGGCGCATTGAGGGTTTCGGTGTAGTCCGGCACGCCGCGAGCGACGCTAGTGGAGTCGCGTACGTCGTGACCCGCAATCACGTTCATCAAATGCGCGCAGTCGGAAGCCGAACGGGCCATTGGGCCTGCCTGGTCCAGGCTGGATGCGTAGGCAATGATGCCGTAGCGCGAAACGCGCCCGTAAGTGGGCTTCAACCCCGTAATGCCGCAAAAAGCCGCCGGCTGGCGAATAGAGCCGCCGGTATCGGTACCCATGGCCGCAGGCACAAGGCCGGCGGCGACGGCAGCAGCGCTTCCGCCGGAACTGCCGCCGGGAACAGCGGTTGAATCCCAGGGGTTTTTAACCGCACCGTAGTAGCTATTCTCATTGGAGGAGCCCATGGCGAACTCATCCATATTGGTTTTACCCAGGCTGATGGTGCCGGCCGAATTAAGCTTCTCTACGACGGTGGCATCATACGGCGCGATGAAGTTATCCAGCATTTTGGAGCCACAGCTGGTTTTTACATCGCGTGTACAAAAAATATCTTTTAACGCCAAAGGAATGCCGGTAAGCAGCCCAGCATTACCCGCTGCGCGTGCTTTATCGGCCGCTTCGGCCTGATTAAGCGCCTGTTCAGCGGTCACGGTAATAAAGCTGTTGATCTTGCTGTCAGCTTTTTCAATTTTTTGTAAATAGTGCGAGGTTAACTCGCGGCTGGAAAACTCACCACTTTTTAAGGCGGCAGCGAGTTGCGTTAACGTTTTATCAAGCATGACCCGAAAGCTCCGTTCGAGAACGTATGAAAAGTGTGGAAACCGTCGTTAAAACTGTCTTTAAAGCCGTCATTAAAACTGTCGTTAAAACAGCCTTAAAAACACGGCTTTCTTACTCAACGACACGGGGGACCAGATATAGGCCGTTTTCCACTGCCGGAGCACAACGCTGAAAGGTGTCGCGCTGGTTGGTTTCGGTTACTTCGTCCGCACGCAGGCGCTGGGTGGCATCCAATGGGTGTGAAAGCGGAGAAACTCCCTCTGTATCAATGCTTTGTAATTGGTCGACCATGTCCAAAATGCGGCTTAGATCGTCTACAAAGCCAATAGCCTGGTCATCGCTGACGGCGAGTCGGGCCAGGTGCGCAGCCCGGCGCACATGAGATTCTTCAAGCGCCATGATCGAAAATTCCTCGCTAAAACGTGAGATGGAACATATTCCGCGTTATACGGTATACAATCAGTCATCGAAAAAAACGTCTTGTGTAGCAGACGTGGAAAATAGCCGCAAAAGGTAGCACATTTTGACCTCCGCGGGCAGTGTTCAGCGCGACTCGTGCTTGCTGCCAAGGGGTTGCGGTGATACCGTTTGCATCCGCACAGGGTTCCCGGTCTGCACTAGGTAACAACATCCATGTTCAAACGTTTGAGGGGGCTGTTTTCCAGCGATCTGTCGATCGATCTGGGTACGGCCAACACACTGATTTATGTTCGCGGTCGTGGCATCGTGCTCGATGAACCGTCCGTTGTCGCCATTCGCCAGTCTGGCAGTATGCGTAGTGTGGCATCGGTAGGTGCCGACGCAAAGCGCATGCTGGGACGTACGCCTGGCAATATTACCGCCATCCGACCCATGAAAGACGGCGTTATCGCCGACTTTACGGTCACCGAGCAGATGCTTCAGCACTTTATTCGTAAAGTGCACCAGAGCACCTTCCTGACGCCTAGCCCGCGCGTACTGGTATGCGTACCGTGCATGTCAACGCAGGTTGAACGGCGAGCGATCCGTGAATCGGCTGAAGGGGCTGGCGCCCGTGAAGTGTTCCTGATCGAAGAGCCAATGGCTGCTGCGATTGGCGCAGGGCTGCCGGTTGAGGAAGCACAAGGTTCGATGGTGGTAGATATTGGTGGTGGTACCACCGAAATTGCCATTATTTCGCTTAATGGCGTGGTGTATTCAGAATCGATCCGCGTAGGCGGTGACCGTTTTGATGAGGCGATCACCGCGTACGTGCGCCGCCACTATGGCAGCTTGATTGGTGAAGCCACGGCTGAGCGAATCAAGGAAGAGATTGGTTGCGCCTACCCCGGTGGTGAGCTGCGTGAAATCGACGTCCGTGGGCGTAATTTAGCGGAAGGGATACCGCGCAGTTTCACGTTGAACTCGCACGAGATTCTGGAAGCGCTGCAGGAAACGCTTGGCTCGATTGTCGCCGCTGTTAAAAGCGCACTTGAGCAGTCGCCTCCAGAGCTTGCTTCTGATATTGCGGAGCGCGGTTTGGTGTTAACAGGCGGTGGCGCGTTGCTGCGCGACCTCGATCAGCTGATTGCTGAAGAGACGGGATTGCCGGTCATCGTTGCCGAAGACCCACTTACCTGTGTGGCAAGAGGCGGCGGTAAAGCGCTTGAAATGATCGATCAGCACACGTTTGAGCTGCTCTCAAGCGACTAATTTTTAGCGGTTTATCGCGGGGGATTGCCTATTAAACCGCTATTTTCACACGGGTCGCTGCCGGGCTACCGGCTGTTTTTCTGCGTGCTGGCGGCAAGCGCCTTGATGTTTGCCGACCACCGATTTACACGCATGGAAGGCGTGCGCGCCCAAATGACGATGGTTGTTGCGCCTGTTCAATGGATTGTTAGCGTGCCTAGCGATCTATTGAATTGGGGCGCGCTCGCGCTGTCTGATCAGCAGGCATTGGTGGATGAAAACCGCCGACTGCGCGAACAAATTCTGACGCTGTCTCATCGTGGGCAGCGCATGGCCAACCTGACGGCTGAAAATACCGAGCTTCGTCATCTATTAAACGCTGCAGAACGGCGTCAAATTCCTTATATCAGTGCAGAGCTGCTTTCCCTGGATAATGACCCGTTTAGCCATCAAATGGTGGTTGATCGTGGGCATCGTAACGGGGCGTATGTTGGGCAACCTGTGATTGATGCGTCGGGGCTGGTAGGCCAAGTGACAGCCGTTTCAGCGTACTCTAGTCGTGTGCTGTTGCTGGCAGATGCAAGCCATGCACTGCCTGTTCAGATTAACCGTAACGGATTGCGCTTTATTGTCCAGGGGGCTGGTCGCTATGGCAGCGTCAATGTATTACACGTGCCAGACACGGCGGATATTCGGGAAGGCGATTTGCTCACCACCTCAGGGATTGCCGGTCGTTTTCCGCCGGGATACCCCGTTGCGCGCGTTACCAACGTTTATCATGACCCCGGCCAGCCATTTGCGCATGTAACGGCTGAACCTACTGCCCAGTTGCAGCGTGCTCGTCATTTCTTGCTGCTTTTCCCACCGCCGCGCGAAGACATCGAAGATTCAATTTGGGATGACTCCATGGATATCTCAGCCAGCGCGATACATGCAGCCCAGCGCCTTGCGCCAACGGTACCTGCTGATCCTCAGGAGGTTCGCTAATGGCGCGCGCACCTGTTGTACCTTTGGTAGTGGTGTGGTTTAGCTTGATTCTGGCGCTGTGTTTGCAAGTCATGCCACTGGCCGAGGGGTGGCAAGTTTATCGGCCTGAATGGATCGGGCTGATGCTGATTTACTGGTGTATGCGATCACCTGACCGAGTCGGTGTTTTCCATGGCTTTGTACTTGGGCTGCTGCTTGACCTGATAGAGGGAACGGCGCTTGGCCAACATGCGCTGATATTGTCGTTATTAGCGTTTCTATGCGCCCTAGTGTATCCGCGCTTTCGAGCGTATTCACTGGTTCAACAGTCGCTGCTGGTGCTGGTGCTGCTTGGTCTGGTGCAGTTAGTCGAACAGTGGTTACGTACCTTAACCGGGGAGTTCTCAATACACCTCTCTTTCCTGATGTCGGCGTTAATCAGTGCCTTTTTATGGCCATGGTTAGCTACCATGTTTAAGGCACTGGAAAGACGCTTACTGGGGGCTTAGGCATGCAGTCAACGCTGGCTACTACATCATCGCCCATGCTTTGTTTGGCGTCTGCTTCACCCAGGCGGCGAGACCTGCTGGCGTCTATTGGGGTGACGGTGAGTGTTATACCCAGCGATGTAGATGAAACGCCAAAGCCGGGAGAGTCAGCAGCGGCTTATGTAAAGCGTCTTGCGGTTGCCAAGGCCTTGGCAACTGCGCCGAAGACGCTGTTACCGGTGCTTGGGTCGGATACCGCCGTAGTGGTAGACGGTACTATTCTGGGCAAGCCGGTTAATGCAGACGATGCCGCCGCTATGCTGAGGCAGTTGTCGAATCGGACACATCAGGTGCTGACGGCGGTGGCTGTTACAGGGCCCAAGGGGGTGCTGTGTTGCTGCGTAACGACGGACGTCAAGATGCGACAGGTCACCGCTCAGGAAATTAGCGATTACTGGTTAACGGGTGAGCCAGCGGACAAGGCGGGCGGATATGCCATACAAGGCTTGGCCGCCATTTTTGTCGAAGAAATCAAGGGTAGCCACTCTGCCGTTGTGGGTTTGCCGCTTTATGAAACGGCGCAGTTGCTTGGCCAGCAGGGAGTGCCTATTTGGATGGGGCATTAATACTCGCACACTTATTCGTCGTCTCATGCCCCCTGTAACGGGTGTGATATACGTGAACCGAGAAGGAATTTTGCATGAGCGGTGAAGTCCTCATCAATTTAACGCCCATGGAAACACGGGTTGCGCTCGTTGAAAATGGCGTTTTGCAAGAGGCGCTTATAGAGCGCTCACGACGACGTGGCATTGTAGGTAATATCTACAAAGGCAAAGTGGTTCGCGTATTGCCTGGCATGCAGGCTGCCTTTGTCGATATTGGCCTTGAGCGCGCGGCGTTTATCCATGCCCATGAAGTTATGCCCTCCGGCACGCCCGTTGATGAGCAGCAAACCATTGGGCAGTTATTGCACGAGGGGCAAGCGCTGGTTGTACAGGTAACCAAGGACCCCATTGGTACGAAAGGGGCGCGTCTTACCACGCACCTCTCTATTCCCTCTCGCTATCTGGTGTATATGCCCGACTCTCCTCATCATGGAGTTTCGCAGCGCATTGAAGATGAGCGTGAACGCGAGCGCCTGAAGGCCCTGCTGGATAGCAGCATTACTGAGCAAACATTGGAAGTGACTGGCGGCTTTATCGTACGCACGGCCGCTGAAGGCGTCGGCGATGAGGAGCTGGCGGGCGATATGCACTTTTTGCTGCGTATCTGGCGTAAAGTTACCGAGCGCAAAATTAGTGCGGCGCCGTCCAACGTCATTTATGACGACTTGCCGCTGTTTATGCGTACCTTGCGCGATGTGATGCGTGATGACATCGAGAAAGTGCGTATCGATTCTCGGGAAAATTTTGTCAAGCTGGTCGAATTTGCCGAAGAGTTTATGCCTTATGCCGTGGATAGAATTGAGTACTATCCAGGCGAGCGGCCCATTTTTGATCTCTATAGTGTAGAAGATGAGATTCAGAAGGCGCTGGGCCGCAAGGTGCAACTGAAGTCAGGCGGATATCTGGTCATTGACCCGACCGAGGCGATGACAACCATTGATGTCAATACGGGGGGGTACGTTGGGCACCGCAACCTCGAAGAGACCATTTTCAAGACCAACCTTGAGGCAGCAACGGCCATTGCCCGCCAGCTTCGGTTACGCAATCTGGGCGGTATCATCATCATCGATTTTATCGATATGGCGGAGGTAGAGCATCAGCGCCAGGTTATTCGTGTGCTTGAAAAAGCGCTGGAGCGTGATCATGCCAAGACCAAATGCACCGGTGTTACCGAGTTAGGGCTTGTGCAACTGACGCGCAAGCGTACTCGTGAGAGCCTTGAGCAAACGTTGTGCGATGCATGTCCTACCTGTAGCGGACGCGGCACGCTCAGAACCCCCGAAACGGTGTGTTACGAGATCTTCCGCGAGATTCTGCGTGAAGAACGCGCCTATAGCCCTGAAACGTATACCGTGCTCGCTTCCCAGTCCGTCGTTGATAGGCTGCTGGATGAGGAGTCGGCGGCAGTGGCAGACCTGGAAACGTTTATTAATAAAACGATTCGCTTTCAGGTGGAGCAACACTACTCACAAGAGCAGTACGACATTGTGTTGATGTGATGCCATGACGATCCGCTCGCTGACGCGTTGGAGTTTACTTCTACTTGCCTGGGGACTGGGCGGCATTGCGGTAATAGCGCTGCTTTTCCGGCTCATGGTCAGTCAGGCAGATACTTTGACGCCGCATGTTGAAGCTTTTTTGGAAGCTCAGATTGGTGTGCCGGTAACGATTGAGAATCTCTCATTTTCAATGGCGCGTAGTGAGCTGATTGTGGAGCTTGAAGGCTTTGGGGTCGAAACGCCGAGCGGTCAGCCGCTTTTTTCACTGCGCCAAGCCGAGCTGCGCCTGGATATTGGCGCATCGCTACGTAATCTCTTGCCTATCTTTAGCGATATCAGATTACATCAAACCGAATTTCACCTTTATCAAGGAGTGAACGACGTTTGGCAATGGCCCGACCCTGCCAAGCTGCCGTTGCATATAGCGCCAGAGCCGGATGTTGACCTACCAACCATTGATGCCTGGACGGAATGGGTATTGCGCCAGCAAATCTGGATTGATGACACACGTGTTGTGCTACACGGCAAGCAAGAGCAAGTCATTCTCGAAGCTCCTGCGCTGTTGTTAGCCGGCAATCAGCAAGGGGCAAAACTTCAGGGCACGGTCGACGTTCTTTATTCGGAGCGCAGCGAAACGCCACCGATACCCGCCGTACAACTACTAGCGGAAATGCAGCCGGGCCGAGATGGTCTGAACGATTTCTCTGCCACGTTGAAGCTGGAGGCCCAGTTTGATCAGCTGCTGACGCTGGTTGAGCTGTTTCGGCCAGAACATATGCCGAACCTGGAGCAGGCCGGAGGCGATGCACGCGTGTGGGGCCGCTGGTATGAAGGCAGGCTTCAGGAGGTGCGCCTTGCCATCGATATCCCTCAGCTAGTGCTACGCCAGGATATTCAGTTCGCCGTGTTAAGAAACATACAAGCACAGGGTGAGTGGCAGCGCGAAGGAGAGGGCGGTGAAGCATGGTTAAGCGGTAACGCAGAGAGTGTTGATTGGGCTGAACCTGGCGAGGCGATAGAGGGCCCGGCACTTCCGCATCACTGGTACCTGTCTCATCGGCCAGGCCAGTGGGCGCTGCGTACCAGTGCTTTTGAGCTGGCTTCGCTCACTGCTTGGCGAGACTACGTATTGTTACCCGAATCCGTGACGCGTGTACTGGAAACGCTGGCTCCGAGGGGGCGGGTGCAAGGGCTGAGCTTGGGCCAGAAGGAGGGTAGCTGGGAGGTCGATGCGGCGTTAACCAATGTCGAAGTATCGCCTTGGGAAGGCGCGCCAGGTGGCGGCCCCATGGATGCCTGGGTTCAAGCTCGGGACTCCCGTGGCCGGGTGACGTTTAATAGTGCCGGTGACAGTTCGCTCTATTTCCCCGACTTGTTCACCGAACCCATGCAGCTTCAGCAGGCTGAGGGCATCGTAGAGTGGGTCTACGATGGACCTAATACGATGGTCAGCGGCCGTCAAATTAACGTGGATTGGGACGATGCCCAGATAAGCGGTGGGTTTGGGTTAGTGGTTGCAGAGGAGACAGGTCGGTTCGGACTGGATATCGATTTTGCCAATGTCGATGCGCTTGAGCGCCCTCTGGGTCAATGGCTGCCCTTACATGTATTCGATGAGGAACTGCGTGACTGGCTGTTAGATGATATTGGCGGCAAGGTGCCCAATGGTTCGCTCAAACTGAGCCTGCCTATCGAGAGCGACATTAGCGCTGATGATATATCCGCAACGCTGGCACTTAAGATAACCGAAGGGCATTTGCCTATTGCCCCCGGCTGGCCTCGCCTGGAGGATGTTGAAGGGCGTTTAACGTGGCAAAATCAGGTGCTTGAAGCGCGGGTTGAGCATGCCCAGAGTCGCGGTCTAACCGCTTCACAAGGCGAGCTGACCATGCAAGATGAGATACTCAATGTGTCGGGTAACCTGCATGGCGATGGCTCCGCCCTGATCGCATTTTTAACATCGATACCTGATGTCGATATGAATATTCTCAACGACCTTCAGGCTGAAGGCGAGGTAGAGGCTGATTTAGCCATATCACTACCTCTGGAAGCGCCAGATAATTTCCAGCTGGAAGTCAATGCAGTCCCTGCGCTCACCCGTGTCGCTTACGCCCCCGTGGGCGAGGCGCTTCAGGCGGTAAAGGGCCAGTTAACCTGGCAGCAGTACGGTGACAGCATGGCGCTAATAGGCAGTGTCGATGGACAGCTATTGGGCGGCGATATTAGTGCTGACATGCATACCCAGCGAGACGGTATCCGCTTGCGGGGGCAAACGCCGGTGGCGTCACTTTTCTCATTGGTGGATATACCTGCCGAGCAAGGCAAGCAGCTGCTTGATGGAACGATGCAGTGGCAAGGGCGCGTAACGCTTGAGCCAGGCCCTGCGCTATCTCTAGAAAGCCAGCTTGAAGGGGTGCGTCTTGATCTGCCTGAACCTTTTGCCAAGGCTGCAGGCGAGCCTTGGCCCTGGACGCTTAATGCTGATTTCGACAGTGGTCGGGTGGAGGGTCGCTTGGCCGATATCGCGCATTTACGCTTAAAGGATCGGTTAGGTGACGTGTCAGGCAACCTGCATGTGGCGGATGCTGAGGTAAGCGCACCCGAGTGGCCGATGCAGTCAGGCTTTCGCTTACAGGCAAACCTTCCTCGCATTGACCCAATGGCGTGGCAACAAGCCGTCGCTCCACTGTTTCGAGGCGACCAGGGTGTGAGCGGTGATCTAACCGCTCAACTATCCGGTCAGCATCCGCCGTTGGAGTTTTCCCTGGATACCGCTTGCCTTGTCTATCAGCAAGCATGCGTTGGTGGTGCGGCATTAATCGGCAGTGTACAGAATGGCACAGTTACCGCAGCGCTTGAGAGCGACTTGGTGACGGGGCATCTTCGCTATCAGCAAGCAGCTCAGCACCCTCTGGATATCACCATTAGCCAGTTAGCACTGGATAGGCTGACTAATTTGGCAGATACGAGCAGTGAGTCAGAAACGACCTCGCCGGATTCTTGGCTCGGTGAAGTGGAGACGCAGCGCACAGTGCCTGCGGCTATTCCTGAGTGGCTGGCTGAGCTACCCGATGGGCGACTTCGGTTGGCGGAAATGAGCATGGGAGAAAGCCGTTTCGGGCCTTTATCCGCCTATTGGTACACTGAACCAGGCCGGTTTTCGCTAATGCCGGTTGGGTTAACGCTTGGGCAACTTTCTGCTCGTGGTGAACTCTATTGGGAGGGCGATGCCTCGACCAGTCGAACCCAGGCCAATATTTCCATCGAAGGCGGCGATGTAGGTACCGCTCTTGAGCGCATGGATCAACCCGTTGCCTTACGCAGCCGACGTACTACCGCAACCGCCAATCTTGGCTGGGCGGGCGCACCATGGCAGTTCTCGTTAAATCAGGCGCAGGGCGACATAGGCATCGACGTGCAGGATGGGCGCTTTATGCATCTGGACTCTGCACCGGTGCGTCTCGTTGGCCTGCTGAATTTCGATAATATATTGCGTCGATTGCGGTTGGATTTTTCTGACGTCACCGGCACGGGCACCGCTTTTGATCGCGTTGACGGCACGGCAGATGTCGAAAATGGCCAGCTTTCGTTGAGCGAGCCATTGCAAATTAAAGCACCTGCCGCCAACTTAACCCTAACCGGTAATGTTAACTTGCTTCATCGAGAGCTTGATTTGCGCCTTGGCGTTGTGATGCCGGTGACGCAAACACTGCCCATTGCCGCCCTTGCGGTGGGCGCTCCTGTTGTAGGTGGCGCACTATTTATTGCTGATCAGCTTTTTGGCAGCGCTCTGGATCGAGCGACGACCATTCATTATCGCGCGCGAGGCCCCTGGACTTCGCCGCAGGTTACTTTAGAAGGCTCCGAATGACCGCATTTAAGAGCGATATAGACTCCGCCGTTTCCATTCTTCTTACGCCGGGTGGCTTGGACCTTGATGGGCTTGATAAAGGCCTTGAGTACGCCATGGGCGCGGGTGTGGATTACGCCGATCTCTACTTTCAGCGCACCTGGACAGAGGGCTGGGTGTTGGAAGATGGTGAGGTAAAAGAGGCAAGCTACAACATTGATGGCGGTGTGGGCGTCCGCTCCCTGGCCGGAGAAAAAACCGGCTTTGCCTACTCCAATCAGATTAGTGCGGATGCGCTGATCGATACCGGGCGCACGGCCTCAGGCATTGTGCGTAGTGGCAAGCGCTTGCCTGGGCAGGCCGTTAAGCCGGTTTCAGTGGCCCCTTTTTACGCTGGTGTTGATCCTTTAGCGGGGCTGACTGCTGAAGAGAAGGTCGCCATGCTAAAAGAAGCCGATCGCATCGCGCGCGCGGCAGACCCTAGCGTTTCTCAGGTAAGCGCCTCGCTTTCAGGCACTTACGAAGTAGTTCTGGTGCGTGCCAGTGATGGCACTTTGGCCGCGGATATTCGCCCGCTGGTGCGCTTTAACGTTAGCGTAATTGCCGTGAAAAATGGCCGCAGAGAGCGCGGCAGTGCAGGCGGTGGCGGACGCTACTCCATGGCTCGCCTGCGTAATGAAGGTGTTGCCGAGCGATACGCAAAAGAGGCCGTACGCCAAGCGCTCGTCAATCTTGAGGCGGTCGATGCGCCAGCCGGACAAATGCCGGTGGTACTGGCTTCTGGCTGGCCGGGTATTTTGCTGCACGAAGCCGTCGGCCATGGGCTGGAAGGTGATTTCAACCGTAAAGGCAGTTCGGCATTCTCGGGTCGTATGGGGCAACGCGTCGCTGCCAAGGGTGTGACGGTGGTCGATGATGCCACGATTGCTGATGGTCGCGGCTCGTTAAGTGTCGATGACGAGGGCACGCCCGGGCAAAACACGCCGTTGATCGAAGACGGCATTCTTACTGGCTATATGCAGGACAAGCTGAATGCCCGATTAATGAACATGGCGCCAACCGGTAATGCTCGCCGCGAGTCGTTTGCGCATTTACCCATGCCGCGCATGACCAATACGGTCATGCTGGCAGGCCAGGATGCACCCGAGGATATTATCAAAAGCGTCACAAAAGGTATTTATGCCGTTAGCTTCGGTGGCGGCCAAGTGGATATCACCTCGGGCAAATTTGTATTCTCCGCCAGCGAAGCCTACCTGATTGAGGATGGGCGCATTACGGTTCCCGTTAAGGGCGCCACGCTGATTGGTAATGGGCCGGAGGCGATGGGGTGTGTCTCCATGATTGGCCACGATATGGCGCTGGATACAGGAATTGGCGTGTGTGGCAAAGAGGGTCAAGGCGTACCGGTTGGGGTGGGTCAGCCCACACTAAAACTGGATGAGCTAACCGTTGGCGGTACGCAGTCCTCGTAAGTGTTAAAGCGCCAGCGTGTCGCGGAGAAGTTTGAACAGCTTACGCGAGCTGGCGGGTGGTTTGTCCTGATCGCGCTCACGCTGAGCGTTGCGCACTAACTGACGTAGCGCTTGGCGATCCGCGTTGGGATAGTCTGCCATAAACTGGTCAACGGCAGGATCGCCTTCTCCAATAAGCCGGTCCCGCCACTTTTCAAGACGATGAAAGGCATGGTCGCGCTGCTCTTTTTCCTGCTCAATTGAGTCAAAGACACCTTGAATCGCGGTCAGGTCCTCTTTGCGAACCAGCTTGCCGACATACTGCATATGACGGCGGCGCCCTTCGTGGGAGCGAATACGAGAGGTCTCTTCGATAGCGCGCAGCATGTCGTCGGAGAGAGGAAAGCGGGCACGCTCAGCAGGTTTCATGGCGATTAAGGTTTCGCCGAGCGCTTGGAGTGCATGCATTTCGCGTTTGAGCTGCGACTTGCTGGGGCGCTCTTCGGGTTCTTGAGTATCAAGGGGCTCGGGGCGTTTCTTCGGCATAGTAAGGCTCACAGACAAGATTCGTTGGCAGCATTATATCAGGCTGCGACAAGAACATTGATTCGGCGATGAGATTCGTACGAAAAAGGAGGCTATATGGCACAGGCATTTGATGCATCCTCGCAGCAGGCACTGTTAACCGCGCGTGCAGAAGAGGCGTTGACCTTGGCCAAGCGCCTGGGAGCCGATGCGGCGGAAGTGGGC
This sequence comes from Halomonas sp. AOP22-C1-8, assembly GCF_052378905.1. Classification (NCBI taxonomy): domain Bacteria; kingdom Pseudomonadati; phylum Pseudomonadota; class Gammaproteobacteria; order Oceanospirillales; family Halomonadaceae; genus Halomonas; species Halomonas sp. AOP22-C1-8. The sequence goes on from NZ_JBQSYD010000003.1 coordinate 46,262, forward strand.
GCAAGCGTTGATCAGGGCGTGGGCGTTAGCGTGCGCTTGGGCGATGTGGAGACGGTTGAGCTTTCACGAGACCAGGGCATTGCCGTCACGCTTTACGTCGGCAAGCGCAAAGGAAGTGCATCGTCGAGTGACGCCAGCAGTGCCTCGATTCAAGCAACGGTTGAGAAAGCATTAGCCATTGCGCGTTATACCGGTGAAGACCCGGTGGCTGGCTTGGCGGATGCCGATCAGATGGCGACCGAATTGCCGGACCTTAAGGTTCATTACCCGTGGGCGCTGACAACTGAGCAAGCAATCGACCTTGCGCTTGCCTGCGAGCAGGCGGGTCGCGACGTTGAGGGTATTAGTCAGTCAGAAGGCGCGTCGCTTTCAAGCGGTGAGGGCGTACGGGTTTATGCTAACAGTCATGGTTTTTTAGGTACCCAAAAAGGCAGTAGTCACTCCCTTTCATGCATGCTCATTGCTCAGGATGAAGACGGTATGCAGCGGGACTACGACTATACCTCTGCGCGTAATCCTCAGCATTTGCGCGACCCGAGTGAAGTAGGGCGCGAGGCTGCGGCCCGTACGCTGCGCCGGTTAGGTGCCAAGCGGCCGCCAACCGGCACCTTTCCCATTCTGTTTGATCCTTCGCTGTCTAGTGGTCTGGTTGGGCATTTATTGGGCGCGTTGGCGGGTGGTGCGCTGTATCGCCAATCCTCTTTCTTGTGTGACCGTTTGGGCACGCCGTTATTTCCTGAGTGGTTTAGTCTGGAAGAGCGCCCTATGGAAATAGGAGCGACCGCCAGTACGCCGTTTGATGGAGAAGGTGTGCAGACACGTAATAACCGCTTTATCGAACAGGGGCGTATCGCAAGCTATATGCTTTCGTCCTACAGTGCCCGTCGCTTGGGCATGCAAACCACGGGGAATGCTGGCGGTGCCCGCAACGTGCGTTTAGACGCACCCTTGCAGACGCGTGATGCGCTGCTTAAAACGATGGGTCGAGGCATTTGGGTTACCGAACTAATGGGCCAAGGCGTGAACGGCGTAACCGGGGATTACTCGCGTGGTGCGGCGGGCTTCTGGGTCGAGAATGGAGAAATCCAGTATCCGGTTGAAGAATTTACCATCGCTGGAAATCTTGAGCGTATGTTCTCAGGTCTTGTCGGTATCGGAAGTGATATCGACACACGCGGCAGCATTCATACGGGCAGCTGGTTAGTGGATGCGATGACCGTCGCCGGTAGCTAAAAAAGCCGCACTACTGATCTTCGTCAAAGCGGGCGTCGAACAGCGCTTGGATTGCATCAAGCGCTTGTTCGGCATCCTCGCCTTCCGCACAAATCCGCAGCTGGGTGCCGCAGGGTGCGGCCAGCATCAATAGCGACATGATGTTGGCTGCATCAGCCATCTGCTGCTGCTTATACACCTGTATGCTGGCGGAGTAGTGCTGGCTGCACTTCACCAGCTTTGTGGCGGCGCGGGCATGTAGGCCGCGCTGATTGGTCAGTGTTAAGGTTCTTTCTGGCACCCTGGTTCCTTTTTTCCGAGTGGTGTCATTAGGCTTTGTACGAAAACTGCTTGCGCTTGACCATACGGCGTTAAAATCAGCTCGTGCGCGAGTCCGATCAAGATACTCATTTACACATGTAAACTCGTGCGCGAGCTCGGTCCGTTTTTTCGCTGATTTTTGCCTTGTCTGGCCTTCGCTCAGCGACTTTTCGTACAAACCCTGTGGCATAAGCGTTTACGTAGGGCTGGGCGTCTACTCGGAAAATGGAGAAGCCGTCGGTGGCTCTGCCCGGGTTCCTCGTAGCGTGTATTGCAGCTCCAATTCTCGGTGACGCAACTGGACTTCGCCGATGAGCGGTGCCAGCTTTTGCGCCAGCTGTTCGGCAATATACACAGAACGGTGCTGCCCGCCGGTACAGCCAATAGCCACCGTCATATAGCTGCGCTGACTATTTTGGTAAGCAGGCAGCCAGCGCTCAAGCATAGCCTGAATATCATGGCTCATCTCTTCGACAATCGGGTAGCCGCGCAGAAACGCAATAATCGTGGCATCACGTCCTGTGTACTGGCGTAGCGTTGGGTCCCAATAAGGGTTGGGCAGGCAGCGTACATCAAAGACTAAATCTGCATCCATGGGTACGCCATGCTTGTAGCCGAACGACTCAAAGGTGAGTGTTAGCTGGTCCTTGCGCTGGTGGGCTACCTGGTCTGAAATGCGCCGACGCAGGTCGTGGACCGATAAGCGTGATGTATCAATCCGCAGGTCGGCCAAGTCACGTATTTCGTTGAGCGTCTCTTCCTCTTTCTCTATCGCCTCTTCAAGCGTCATATCACTGTTGCGCGTTAACGGATGGCGTCGCCGTGTCGCAGAATAGCGTTCCAGTAAAATACGTGAATCGGTGGTTAGATAGATAACCTGACAATCTATAGGCCGCGCGCGCAGCTCTTCAAGCAGTGCGGGAAGGCGCTCAAGCGCCGCTGGCAGGTTGCGGGCATCGATACTGACCGCTAGATGTGTACGTTCACCCTCGTCACGGAGTTCGTCAATCAAAGAACCAAGCAACATGGCGGGGAGATTATCAATGGCGTAATAGCCAATATCTTCCAGCGCTTGTAATGCGATTGATTTGCCAGAGCCAGAGCGGCCGCTAATAATCACCAGTTGCATAGTGGCTCTCTCTGATTGAACGTATAAAAGGGATAACGCATGAAAATGTGTTAGTCGTTATGGGCGATTATGGAGCGGCCTGTTCGCGAATCTTGCCCATTAGCAGGTCAAGCAAATCGTGCTGGCTGCTGGTTTTGCGTAATGCCTGGCGTGTGCTCGCATCATTCATAATGGTGGCCACTTGTCCCAAAAGCGACAAATGCGTGTCGTCAGCCTCTTCGGGAACCAGCAGCACAAAGACGAGGTCGACCGGGTCGCCATCAATAGCATCAAAATCAATAGGTTCTGATAATTTTAAAAAACCCGCAATAGGCGTAACGCAATGTGGGCTGCGCGCATGGGGGATGGCGACGCCGTTACCGATCCCCGTGCTGCCAAGACGTTCCCGGCCGATCAGTCGGCTGAAAACTTCCTGGCTATCCAGACTGGGTGTATTTTGAGCGATAAAGGTGCTGAAAAACTCCAGCACCCGCTTTTTGCTGCCCCCGGGCACGTCGTAAAGTACGCGCTCCGGGGGGAGGATGGTTTCCAACGTCATTGAATTAACGCACGCCAGCGCCTTGGGCGCGAGCTTGTGCTTTTTCCTTGTGCTTAACGAGTTGACGATCAATTTTGTCTGCTAAGGCGTCAATAGCGGCATACATATCGACATCTTCGGCGTCGGCATGTAAGTCGGCGCCTGCCGCATGAAGGGTGCACGCGGCATGTTGGCGCTCCTTCTCAATAGATAAGGTGACTTGTACCGTGGTGATGTGGTCGTAATGACGTTCGATGCGTTCAAGTTTTTCATTAACGTAGTCACGCAAGGCGTCAGTCAGTTCTACATGATGACCCGTGATATTTACTTGCATTGACGTGCTCCTTATCCATCGGACTGAATTTCGATTGTAACCCTTTTTACGGTGTTGCAAAGCCCCTGTCGCGAGTTTTGCCATTTCTCTTGTAACGACTAACGCAAACGACGACGTTCACTTGATGAGGGAATGCCCAGCGACTCACGATATTTCGCCACCGTACGGCGTGCCACTGTGATGCCGCCATCTCCCAGTAATGTCACCAAACGACTGTCCGAAAGAGGTTTGCCGGGAGGCTCATCTTGAATCAACTTTTTAAGCCGGGCGCGAATCGCGGTGCTTGAGTGGCTGTCTGCGCCATCCTGCCCGCTAATTTGGCTTGAGAAAAAGTACTTGAGTTCGAATACGCCCCGTGGGGTATGGATATATTTTTGTGTGGTGACCCGAGAAATGGTTGATTCGTGCATCTCAACCGCCTCGGCAATATCGGCAAGAATCAACGGCTTCATCGCTTCTTCACCGTGCTCTAAAAAACCGATTTGGCGAGTGATAATCTCGCGCCCTACGCGTAGAAGCGTGTCGTTGCGGCTGGACAGGCTTTTGATTAGCCAGCGCGCTTCTTGCAAGTGCTCTTTTAAAAACTGGTTATCCTGACTCTTGTCTGCACGCTTGATTAAGCTGGCGTAGTCGGGCTGGATACGCAGCCGGGGCAGGGCTTCAGGGTTAAGCTCCAGGTGCCAGCCTTCATGATCATGACGTACGACCAGGTCGGGCGTGATATAGCTATCGTCGGTGACGCCATAAGCGCTGCCTGGGCGTGGGTCCAGGCTTCGGATCAGACCGATCACATCGTCTAGCTGCTCATCGTCCAGGCTTAGGCGGCGCTTTAATAGGCGAATGTCATTTTTGCCCAGCGCTTCAAGAAACTGGCGAACCAATCGGCGCGCGGGAACCAGTAGGGGCGTGTCGTCGGGGAGCGTTGCTAACTGAAGCATCAAACATTCGCGCAAGTCACGGGCGAAGACGCCCGTTGGCTCGAACTGCTGTAAGCGCATCAGAGTGGTCTCTAACTCTCGCTGGCTGAGACCTTCGATGCTCTGAGCACGTAACCCATCGCGGATATCGTTGAGCGGCTGCGTCAGGTAGCCATTGGCGTCCAGTGCATCAATCAGACTTTCGGCGATTAGCTGCTCACGAGCCGTAAAGTCGGTCATCGCCAGCTGCCAAAGGAGATGTCCATGCAGGCTTTGTCCCGCGGCCTGGCGTTCAAAATCGGGGCCTTCGCTGCTGCCAGAGCTACCCATGTCCTGGTAAGTGTCAGACCAGTCGCTATCGACAGAGAGTTCCTCGGGAATGCTTTCTGACCACTCCTCGTCAGGTGTTTCGACGGTCGCCTGCTCGCCGAACTCGTCTTCCTGCTCCAGCATTGGGTTGGCATCCAGTGCCTGCTGAATTTCCTGACGTAGATCCAATGTCGATAGCTGTAGCAGTGCAATCGCTTGCTGCAGCTGAGGTGTCATGGTCAGCTGCGTACCGATACGCAATTGGAGAGAAGCTTTCATGACCATCTGAGAACCACTCGTTAATCGGAAAGCTTCACCCTAGTGCGAGTCATGTTGTTGTGCAAGTGCAATAAGCATGCCACTGATAAAATTTTTACTGCAGATCACTGTTTAGCGGTGAAATTAAATTCATAAGCGAAAATCAGCACCCAGGTAAACTTCCCTCACTTTTTGGTTATCAAGGATAGTCTGAGGGCTGCCGCCAGCAATAATGTGGCCGTCACCGACAATATAGGCGATATCGCAAATATCCAGTGTTTCTCGGACGTTATGATCAGTAATTAGCACGCCAATGTGGCGCTGTTTTAAGGCGCGAATAATGCTCTTGATTTCACCAACCGAGATGGGATCGACACCTGCAAATGGCTCGTCCAGCAAGATAAACGCGGGCTCTGTGGCCAAGGAGCGGGCAATTTCGACGCGCCGCCGCTCGCCGCCGGAAAGGCTCATGCCCAGGTTGTCACGGATGTGGGTAATATGAAAGTCGTCAAGCAGGGCCTCAAGCCGCTGCTCTCGTCCTGCCCTGTCCAGATCTTTGCGGGTTTCCAGAATCGCCATAATATTATCCGCAACCGATAGCTTGCGAAAAATAGACGCTTCCTGGGGTAGATAGCCAATGCCGGCCATCGCGCGTTCGTGCATGGGAACGCGGGTTAAGTCTTGCTCGTCGATACGCACCGTACCCGCATCAGACTTCACCAGGCCCACAATCATATAAAACGATGTGGTTTTACCCGCGCCGTTAGGGCCAAGCAGGCCTACCACGCTGCCTTGAGCAATCTCCAGGCTAATGTCTTTAACCACGCGGCGGCGCTTATAGCTTTTTGCCAAGTGATTGGCGTAAAGGGTTTTTATGGGTGGTGCTTCCGCAATAGACATGGTTGACTCCTATTGCGCTGGCTGAAGCGTCATACGAATACGCTGCGGCTCGCTACCGTTTACATCGGAGCGTGCCTGCACCACTTCGCGGTCAATGAAGTATTCCAGGCGGCCACCGGTAAACTGATCACCCGCTTGGGTCAGTTCGGCCTGGTCAATAAGCTCTACACGCCGCTCTGCTACGTGATAAACCACGCGGCGTGCCCATCCTTCCATCGGTGCGTCCTGATCATCGAGTTGATTGCGTAGGTAGGCGCGCTCTCCGGTGGCAATAGCGCGAGAAAGCTCACCCGCGTCGTTACGGATAATTTCAACGCGATCACCACGTAGTTGCATACTGCCTTGGCGAATATTGACATCGCCTGAATAAACGGCAGTGCCTGCACGCTGATCAAGGTCTAGCTGGTCGGCTTCTACTTCAATGGGGGCTTGGCTTGTCTGGGCCGCTGCCGATAGCGGCACCGCAAGGGCGAAAAGCGCGGTGCGAATAAAAGCGTTCATAGCGACTCCTAAGGATTTTGTGTTGCGGGGGGGTGATGGCCGCGGACGTTATCGGTTAGTCGGACCTGGCTATCATCAAGCCAAACATCCATACGTGATGCGCTCATTCGTTGAGGTGGCTGCTGAAACACGGCGGGCGCCTCGCTCCAGACATGACGCGCTACCCCATCATAATGTAATAACTCAGTATCAAGCTGCCAGCCTTCTGTAGGCGCCAGGAGCTGTGCATCACCAGACAGTGTTAGTGCTTGGGTGGCCGTGTTCAGAACGCCTTCGTTGGCGTGAGCGAGCCACTCTCGGTTATCACTATCAAACAGTGTCGCTTCGGGTTGAGTGACTTCGGCCTGGGTGCTTTGTGGTATGTAAACCAATAAAGGCGCGGACAGCGACTGCTGGATATGCCCTGTTTCACCAAACAGCGTGATCTCGGCATTTTCCAGCACGTGGCCAGGCTCTTCAGCCTGCGCTTCTTCGTCAACGGGCCGGTCTTCCGGGCCGCGTGGGTCCAGCCATACTAGCAGCCCCCCTAAAGCGACCACCAGGGCCGTTAACCCGACGCGTTTCTTGGTTCTTTGAAACATTACACGCGACCATTCAAATACGACTCAAGAACAGTACTCCAGTGGCCCTGCGCTTCAAGTAATGTATCGCAAATTTCACGTACGGCGCCGTGACCACCCAAGCGGTCGGTAATCCAGTCAGCGTGGGTATGCATGTAATCGGGTGCGTTGGGGACCGTAATGCCAACGCCTGCGCGTTTGATAGGCGCAAGATCAGGCAGGTCATCGCCGCAGTAAGCCACCTGGCTTAGGTTCAGGTTGAGGCGCTCGCACAGCGCTTTCAAAGTAGTGAGCTTATCTTCGCAGCCCTGGTGGACAAGGTTAATTCCCAGCGCCGCAGCACGCTGGCTCACCATGGGGGAGTCGCGTCCTGTAATTAACGCCACATGAATGCCCACACGTTTAAGCAACTTTAAGCCATGGCCGTCTTGTGTATGGAAGGCTTTGATCTCGATACCATCGGCTTGAAAGTATAGCCGTCCATCGGTGAGCACACCGTCAACATCGAGGGCAAGTAGTCGCACATGGCGAAGCTGGTCAAGTAGCGCAGTGGGGAGGGCCATAGGGACTCCTTGTCAGTAAACTGTTGGGTAAAGTGGTTAGATAACGCCGCTGGCAAGCAAGTCGTGCATATGGAGCGCCCCGATGGGGCGCTGTTCGTCATCGACGACCGCTAGCGCAGTAATACGGCTATCTTCCATGATGCGCACCGCTTCGGCGGCCAGTAGGTCGGGGCCAATACGTTTGCCGGGTCGGGTCATTACATCGTCCACGGTTACTTTACGCAGATCATGAAACTGGTCGAGGGTGCGGCGTAAGTCGCCATCGGTATAAACACCTGCAAGTCGCCCTTCGCTGTCGACAACACAGGTAAATCCCAACCCTTGGCGGGTAATCTCCAAGAGCGCATCACGCAACGGGCTGCCTAGTGCTATCTGCGGCAAGCGTGTGCCGCTATGCATAAGGTCTTTAACGCGCAATAGCAGTCGTTTTCCCAGGCTGCCACCGGGATGCGATAAGGCAAAATCATCAGCGGTAAATCCGCGTGTTTCAAGTAGCGCAACGGCAAGCGCGTCGCCCAGGGCAAGGGCGGCCGTCGTGGAGCTTGTGGGGGCCAAGTCCAGAGGGCACGCTTCGCGTTCAACACCGCTGTTCAGGTGAGCATCCGCATGTTTGGCAAGTGTTGAGCCAGGGCGGCCTGTCATGCTAATTAACGGTGTGCCTAGCCGTTTTAACAGAGGCAGTAGCGCCGTCACTTCGGCGGTTTCTCCGGAGTTTGATAGTGCCAGGACCACGTCGTTGCGCGTAATCATCCCCAGATCGCCGTGGCTAGCTTCACCTGGGTGAACAAAAAAAGCAGGTGTGCCGGTGCTGGCAAGCGTGGCGGCCAGCTTTCCTGCTATATGGCCAGACTTGCCCATTCCCGTCACGACGACCCGGCCCTGACACGCCAGCATCAATTCACATGCACGGTCGAAGCTTTCATCAAGCTTGCCTTGAAGACCGCCAATGGCGGCTTGTTCTATTTGCAGCGTGCGTAGGGCGCTTTCACGCAACGGGCTAACAGTGGGTGAGGGCTGGGGCATGAACATCTCGTTTTAATAGAAATACAGTGCAAACGTAGTGCGATTAACTGACAAGAATACCATTTTGTGGGCATCTATAAGCATAGCGCTTTAACGGGTTTTTAGGGTGGGTTGGAACGCACGTCTTGCCATAAGTGCCATTGAAGCCAAGCTTGATGTTCGAGAATATTTAGAAAACGCTGTTTTTAAACGGTAGAATATCCAACCGATAAACGCACCCGCTACTATTAAGTAACAATGGGAGTCAACCAACCCATGACAGACGTTCCCTTCATCGAAATTGAAGACGTGCATTTTTCACGTGGGAGCCATGAGATCTTTCGTGGAATTAGCATGATTATTCCTCAGGGTAACGTCACCGCCATTATGGGGCCTAGCGGTACCGGCAAGACAACCTTGCTAAAACTCATTGGTGGTCAGCTAACGCCGGATCGTGGACGTATTATCGTCGATGGCCAGGACGTTCATCGGCTGTCGCGAAAAGCGCTGTTTGCATTGCGTAAACGTATGGGCATGCTGTTTCAAAGCGGCGCTCTGTTTTCTGACCTGGATGTGTTCGAGAACGTCGCGTTTCCCTTGCGCGTCCATACCGACCTGCCCGATGCCATGATTCGAGATCTGGTATTGCTAAAGCTTCAAGCGGTGGGGCTGCGCGGGGCTCGCCATCTAACGCCTGCAGAGCTTTCGGGCGGTATGGCCAGGCGCGTGGCGCTGGCTCGGGCAATAGCGTTAGACCCGGAGCTCATTTTGTATGATGAGCCTTTTGTCGGGCAGGATCCTATTTCCATGGGCGTGCTGGTGCAGTTGATTAAACGGCTTAACCAGGCACTAGCGCTTACCTCGGTGGTGGTTTCTCACGATATTAAAGAGACACTAAGCATCGCCGATTATCTCTATCTTCTCGCTGATGGTCAGGTCGTCGCTGAGGGAACGCCACAAACACTAAATGCCAACCAGGACCCACGCGTTAGCCAGTTCGTTCATGGCGAGCCAGATGGCCCTGTGCCATTTCACTATCCCGCCGAGACGCTGTATAGCGATATTCTTGGCCCCGTTACCGCGACAAGGGCAGGGTAATGCAGTCGAAATTTGAACAAGGCATCGGCTATATCGCCCGTTTGGGGCGTAAAGGGTGCGATGTAATGGAAGCGCTGGGCCGTGCCGGGCTATTTCTTGGCCAGTCAGCGGTCGGCGTGCCGTCTCGTGAAGGGTGGAGCCTCTGGCTGCGTCAAATGCATTTTGTGGGCGTGCTCTCGCTGGCGATTGTGATCGTATCGGGAGTTTTTATTGGCATGGTGCTGGCGCTGCAGGGCTACACTATTTTGGTCGATTTTGGCGCGGAGCAGGCGTTAGGGCAAATGGTTGCGCTTTCCTTGCTGCGGGAATTGGCACCGGTTGTCGCTGCGCTGCTATTCGCCGGGCGGGCAGGGTCAGCACTTACCGCTGAGATTGGCTTAATGAAAGCCACCGAGCAGCTAACCAGTATGGAAATGATTGGCGTAGACCCACTGCGTAGAATTATTGCGCCCAGGCTCTGGGCTGGGTTCGTTTCGCTGCCCATTCTAACGGTTGGCTTTAGCGTCGTGGGTATTTGGGGTGGCTACCTGGTCGGTGTGGAGTGGCTTGGCGTTTTTGAAGGCTCTTACTGGAGCAACATGCAGGCCAGCGTATCGTTTATCGGCGATGTAGGTAACGGCATCATCAAGAGTCTTGTCTTTGCCGTCGTTGTTACCTGGATCGCGGTGTTTCAAGGTTATGACTTAATGCCGACGTCTGAAGGGATTTCGCGGGCCACAACGCGCACCGTCGTTTATTCATCGCTTGCAGTATTGGGGCTTGATTTTGTATTAACCGCCGTAATGTTCGGCGGCCTTTAATAGGTGGAGTGGTTTCATGAAACGCAGTAAAACAATGGAATTTGGCGTGGGTCTATTTATGCTGGCGGGGATTGTTGGGCTGATTTTTCTGGGCCTGCGCGTCAGTGGTTTAAGCCTTGCTAGCTCTTCTGAAACGTTTCACCTTGACGCCAATTTCTCCAATATTGGCGGATTAAAGCCGCGCTCTAGAGTCACCATGGCGGGCGTGACCGTTGGGCGCGTGGAGTCGATTAACTTAGATACCGATTGGTTTGACGCTCGGGTCACGCTACGCCTGGATAATGACTTGGAAGGGCAGCTCTCCGAAGACACAACAGCCGCCATTTTAACCTCTGGCCTGTTGGGCGAGCAGTATATTGGCTTAAGCGTGGGTGGCGCCCCTGAAGTGCTTGAAGATGGCGATACCATTCGTGACACCCAGTCTGCGCTGGTGCTTGAAGAACTAATCCAGCAATTTGTATCCAATATGGCGAGTAATTAAACATTCTATTAGTAGAGGTGAATGTAATGCGAAACACGACACTGACGCCGGTGCGCTGGCTTTTTGCGTTCATGATGTTGGTACTGGTCTTACCGCTTCAGGCGCATGCGCAAACCCAGTCGCCTGAAGCGATGGTTCGGGAAAACGTCAATGCTCTGATGGGAGAGATCGAGGGCAAGAGGGAGTATTACGCCAATCATATGGGTGAGCTTGAAGCGTTGGTCGACACCAGCCTTGAAGGCGTGGCGGACTTTCGCTATATCGGTGCCAGCGTCATGGGAAGCTACTTTCGTAACGCGACCCCGGAGCAGCGCAGTCGCTTTGCAAACGTGTTTCGCCAGACCTTGATTGATACGTATGCACGTGGCTTGGTAACGTTCGATTATCGTGAGCTGCGGGTGTTGAGCAATCAGCGTGGTCAGCGTTACGAAGACCAGGCCAGTGTCGATATGGAAGTGGTAGCCAATAACGGTCAAGTGTATCCAGTGAGCTACAGCTTGCGCCTATCCGATAACGAATGGCGCGTAGTGAACGTGATTGTTAACGGTATTAACCTGGGCCTGACGTTCCGCAATCAGTTTGACCAAGCAATGCGTGAAAACAATCGTGACTATGATGCGGTTATTCGTGGCTGGGCACCTGAAATTGGTGTCGACGAGCTGGAGCAGGGGGGCGATGCGTGACACGTTTACTGTCACTGCCCCAGCTAAGCCTCGAGGCCTCGCAAAATACATTGTGCGTTACGGGCGATGTTGGCATGGACGCGGCGGCAGAGCTTGCCGCCGCGGGTAAAAAATGGCTCCAGGCGACAGAGCAACGTGATGTTACGTTTGATTTTAATGGCGTCCATAAAGCCAGTAGTGCGGTTATAAGCGTGCTGTTTGAATGGATGCGTACCTGCCAGTCGCGCAGCATTACCGTCAATGCGGTGACCCTTTCAGCGCCCCTTGAACGCTTAGCGCTTCTTTCAGAAATTGAATCCCTTATTCATCCGCCAACCCTCGCCCGTTAGGGGGAGGCACCCTTGGCATCGCCAAGCGTGTCGCTTTTCTTTATTATGTTGCCTTATTAGTACTATTCACATCGACCTGAAGGAGTTTCCTGTCTCATGCAACCCAATGAGGTAAAAGCACTGCTTGAATCCCGTATCGACGGATGTGACTTTCATATCCAGGGCGAAGGCTGTAATTTTCAGGTGATTGCGGTGGGTGACGCCTTTGAAGGCCTCTCTCCGGTTAAGCGCCAACAGCTGGTTTACGCCGCGTTAAGTGATGAAATTGCCTCGGGCGCTTTACACGCCATCAGTATTAAAACGTTCACTCCGGCGCAGTGGTCCACTACGTCGGAAAACGCTCAATAACGGCGCCTGCATGGATAAGTTAATTATTACCGGCAATGGGTCGGTGGATGGTGAGGTCTGGGTAAGCGGCGCCAAAAACGCGGCTCTGCCTATCTTATGTGCCACCCTTTTGGCCGATGGCCCGGTGGTTGTCGGCAACCTGCCACATCTTCAGGATATTACCACGACGCTTGAGTTGTTGGGCCGTATGGGCGTTGAGCCTGTCATGGGTGAACGGCTCACTATTCAGTTGGATGGCTCTCAAGTCACGCACTGTCACGCTCCTTATGAGTTAGTGAAGAAAATGCGTGCCTCCATTCTGGTGCTAGGCCCCTTGCTTGCCCACTTCGGGGAAGCAGATGTGTCGCTGCCTGGCGGGTGTGCCATCGGTTCTCGGCCTGTTGATCTGCACATCCGTGGCCTGGAGGCCATGGGGGCGGACATTCGGGTTGAAGCCGGGTATATCCGTGCTCGCGTTGATGGTCGCTTGAAAGGCGCGACTATTTTCTTCGATACGGTCACGGTAACTGGCACTGAGAATCTGTTGATGGCCGCCACCCTTGCCGAGGGTAAGACTGTCCTTGAGAATGCGGCGCGTGAACCAGAAATTGTTGATCTGGCCGAATGCTTGATCAAAATGGGCGCCAATATTCGTGGCCACGGCACTGACACCATTGTGATTGAAGGTGTCGAGAAGCTACATGGTTGTCACCACGATGTTATGCCCGACCGTATTGAGACCGGCACCTTCCTGGTGGCTGCCGCCATGACCGGTGGGCGGGTGAAAGTAAAGCGCACCCGTGCGGACATTTTGGAAGCCGTGCTTGCCAAGCTTGAAGAAGCGGGCGCCGAGATTACCAGTGGTGATGACTGGATCGCGCTGGATATGCACGGTAACAGGCCCAAGGCCGTTAATATCCGCACCGCGCCGTACCCGGCGTTCCCTACCGATATGCAGGCCCAGTTTGTGGCCATGAACGCCGTCGCCATTGGCCATTCGCGCGTAGTGGAAACCATCTTCGAAAACCGCTTCATGCACGTGCAAGAGCTTAACCGCATGGGGGCGGACATAGCCCTTGAAGGTAACACCGCATTAATTAACGGTGTTGAAAAGCTTTCAGGCGCGCCTGTGATGGCCACCGATCTGCGTGCTTCCGCGTCGCTGGTGATTGCCGCCATGATGGCGGAAGGCGAAACGCTGGTTGACCGTATCTACCATATTGATCGTGGCTACGAGTGTATCGAAGAGAAATTGCAGCTGCTGGGTGCACGTATTCGCCGTATTCCTGGCTAAGCCATGCTATTAACCATTGGCCATTATAATGAGTAAGCAACTAATTTTAGCCCTTTCCAAAGGGCGTATTTTGGATGAGACGCTGCCGTTACTCGCTGATGCCGGTGTTACACCGGCAGAAGACCTGGGCAAGAGCCGTAAGCTGTTGTTTGATACCAACCTGCCTGATGTAAAACTGGTGGTTATTCGTGCCACCGATGTGCCGACCTATGTACAGCTGGGCGCAGCTGACCTAGGTATCGCGGGGAAAGATGTTTTATTGGAGCATGGTGCTGAAGGTCTTTATGAGCCGCTGGACCTGGATATTGCTCGCTGTAAGCTGATGACCGCCGGGGTGACAGGGGAGCAGCCTGCTCATGCGCGTCGGCGTGTAGCTACCAAGTTTGTGAATATTGCAAGGCGCTACTATGCCGAACAGGGTATTCAAGCCGAAGTCATTAAGCTTTATGGGGCAATGGAATTAGCGCCTTTAATGAATCTGGCCGATGAAATTGTTGATATTGTCGATACGGGCAATACGCTGCGTGCCAATGGCATGGAGCCACGTGAGTTAATTGCTCATATCAGCACACGCCTAGTCGTGAATAAGGCCGCCATGACCATGAAGCATGAACGTATCAAGCCGCTTTTGGCGCGCTTGGAGTGCGCCGTGAAAAAACGCCAAGCACAGCCTTCCACATAACGCGGGGTCTTTATGAGCACTATGTCTTCAGCGGTTGGCTCCACGCCCATGATCGCCCGGCTTTCAACGCTTGATGCCTCGTTCGATGACCGCCTTGATACGCTGTTGGATTGGGAAGGGGTCTCGGATACGGCGGTAAAAGCACGGGTTGATGAGATTCTGGCGGATGTTAAAAAGCGCGGCGATGCAGCGGTTATTGAAGCGACCAATCGTTTTGATCGGCTTTCGGTTGAGCGCATGGACGAACTGCGTTTAAAGCCCGAGCAGCTAAAACATGCATTCGAAAACTTGCCCGCAGCGCAGCGCGATGCGTTAGCCAGCGCCGCCGAGCGTATCCGGCTCTATCATGAGCGGCAAAAGCCAACCTCTTGGCAGTATGAAGAGGCTGATGGCACGGTGCTGGGGCAGCAGGTTACGGCGCTTGATCGCGCGGGTATTTATGTCCCGGGGGGTAAGGCGGCTTATCCTTCTTCAGTGTTGATGAACGCGATTCCTGCCCATGTGGCGGGCGTGCGCGAAATTGTGATGGTCGTTCCTACTCCTGACGGCGTGGTCAATGAGTTGGTATTGGCGGCGGCGCATTTGGCGGGGGTCGATGACGTCTTCACTATTGGTGGCGCTCAGGCTATCGCTGCGATGGCATACGGCACAGAAACCGTGCCAAGGGTGGACAAGATTGTTGGGCCCGGCAATATTTATGTCGCGACGGCTAAGCGGGCAGTATTCGGTCAGGTCGGTATCGACATGATTGCGGGGCCTTCCGAGATTTTAGTGGTCTCCGACGGGCAGACCGACCCGGATTGGCTGGCCATGGACCTGTTTTCACAGGCGGAGCATGACGAAGATGCTCAGGCGATTCTGGTCAGTTGGGATAGTGAACACCTGGATGCGGTGTCCGCCTCTATTGAGCGTTTGTTGCCCACGCTTGATCGCGAATCAATCGTGCGTGAATCGCTGAGTCGGCGGGGGGCGTTGGTGCTTTGTCAGAGCAAGGCTGAGGCGGTTGATATCATTAACCGTATCGCGCCCGAGCATCTTGAGCTTTCTGTCGATGCACCGGACACTTGGCTTGCTGATGTGCGTCATGCCGGTGCGATCTTTATGGGGCGTTACACGGCAGAAGCGCTAGGGGATTACTGCGCAGGCCCGAACCATGTTCTGCCCACATCCGGTACGGCACGCTTCTCATCCCCCCTGGGGGTTTACGACTTCCAGAAGCGCTCCTCCATTATCCACTGCTCGCGTGAGGGTGCATCAGCACTGGGCGAGGTCGCGTCAGTATTGGCTCGCGGAGAGTCGCTGACCGCGCATGCGCGGTCAGCGGAGTATCGGGTTAAGCCGTAATTAGCCTGCGGGCGAGCACTAGGACTCTTTAGGTCGCTCGCCCAATGGTGCGTTGGGAACCAGCGGGCGCTCGCCCACTTCAAGCGAGATATCGATGCGCTCGCCGCCACGAACAATGGTGATAGGCAGCGTTGTGCCGGGGGGGATGGAGGCAATATTGCTCATCGTAGCGCGAGCGTCCAGCACGGTTTGGCCGTTAACCGAGAGCAGGATGTCGCCAGGCTCTAGCCCCGCTTCGTCTGCTGGGCCTCCACTCGCCACGCCTGCAACAATAACCCCCTGAGGTGTACGTAGCCCAAACGAGGCAGCGAGTTCGCGTGACAGCGCTTGCGCTTCAATTCCCAGCCAGCCACGTATGACCCGCCCCTGAGTCACTAGCTCATCCAGAACGCTGTGCGCCAGGTTGGCCGGGATCGCAAAGCCGATGCCTTGCGAGCCGCCGGAGCGTGAGAAAATCGCTGTGTTGATGCCCACCAGGGCGCCGTCGGGGTTGATCAGTGCGCCGCCTGAGTTACCCGGATTAATTGCTGCGTCCGTTTGAATAAAATCTTCATAGGCATTTAAGCCTAAATGATTACGGCCGGTCGCGCTGATGATGCCCATGGTAACGGTTTGCCCTACACCAAATGGATTGCCGATGGCCAGCGCAACATCCCCAACGGCCACATCCGCTGAGTCGGCTATTTCAATGACCGGAAGATCCTCAAGGTCGATATGCAATACGGCGAGGTCGCTTTCGGGATCGGTGCCAATGACCTCGGCGAGTGTCTCGCGCCCATCACGCAGTGCCACCTGAATCTCATCAGCGCCATTTATCACGTGATGGTTGGTTAGTACGTAGCCATCGTGACTGATAATAACCCCTGAGCCGAGGCTGGATAGCATGCGCTGGTGGGTTGTCGCATCGTCACCGCTGAAAAACTGCTGGAAAAAAGGGTCAGACATCAGCGGGTGTTGATCGCGCTCGACAATACGCGATGAGTAGATATTAACGACGGCAGGCGCTGCCTGGCCGACCGCGCTTGAATAGCTGGCAGGCCCTTGGTCACGCGAAAGCGGAGCGGCCTGGCGAGTTTCGGGGGCCGGGCGGCTGCTAACCTCGTCGCTGACATTCACCAGAGGGGAAGTGGGTGCTTGTGATGTCGTAGAGGGCGCGTTGGTAAAGGGATTGGGCAGCGTGTCCGGGAACGCAAACAGTAGCAGGGCAGCTAATAATACCCCGGTCAAAATAGGCCATAAATAAGGCAGCACAAAGCGGTGCATGCAAAAAATCCTCAGCGGGTAGTGGTCTTGTCAAACGTGAGGTTCGCGATCACACGAAGCGGGTTTTACTATGGCATTATGGTAACACTTTCTGATGCTCATCCTCATGATAGTCGACGAATCATTAAAGGAGCCCTTGTGACTCATCGCGATCAAATCGTAGCTGCTTGCGACCATCAGCTGCGTGCTTCAACGTTTAAGGACTTTACGATTAATGGCCTGCAAATCGCTGGGCGGCCGGATATTAAGCGTGTAATGAGTGGGGTCACTGCGTGCCAGGCGTTGCTGGAGGAAGCTGTCGCTTGGCAGGCCGACATGCTGTTGGTTCACCACGGCTACTTCTGGAAAAATGAGCCAGTGGCCATTACGGGCATGAAGCATCAGCGTATAAAAACGCTGATTAACCACGATATCAATTTGCTTGCCTATCATCTTCCGCTTGATGCCCATAGCGAGATGGGGAATAACGCAGAGCTTGCCAGGCGATTGGGCTGGCGGGTAGAGGGTTGTCTGGATGGTGAGTTGGGCGAGGGTTTTTTGTGGTCGGGGCGCTTGGCTCAAGCGCAAAGCGTGACCGCGTTGGCAGAACAAATGGCGAATGTCTTGCAACGTGCGCCTTTGGTGATCGAGGCACCGAACATGGGGGATATTGAGCGGATCGCTTGGTGCACAGGCGGCGCGCAAGACATGATTACAGCTGCTTTTGAAGCAGGTGCACAGGTGTTTGTGTCAGGTGAGATTTCGGAGCGTACTACCCATTTGGCGCGCGAGCTAGGCATTCACTACATTGCCGCGGGTCATCATGCAACCGAACGCTATGGGGTGCAGGCGCTGGGGGAGTGGCTGGCCGATGAATACGATATTGAGCACCGCTTTGTCGATATCGATAACCCCGCCTGACCTTTTGGCGACGGGGTTGAAAATCACCGGTAATGGGCGATGGCGTGAGGTGCTGGCTTAATAGCGGGGCGGTTGGGGCGTATCGGCGTTATCGCCTTTTAAGCCAAAGTTTTCTGCCAGCGTGCCATTTTTACCATCCGCATAGTCACGGGGGGTGGCCAGGCTACCCTCCGAATCAGGCCCTGTGGGGGTGGCGGCTTGATGCTGCGCTGGTTGCTGTCGTTCTTTGATGGCCGCAGGCGTGTTGCTGCCCAAATGCCACTGCTGTGCATCCTCGGTGATTTTCTGCTCAAGCTGGTCGGCCTCGGCGCGAATGCACTTCAAATGCTCAAAGACACCCTCTAAATGTCCTCCCATGCCTTTTTTAAGCTCGGCGATTTGATGTTCTCGTTCCAGCACTGTTTGGCGTAAAGACGCGTTATGACGCTCTCCTTTACTAAACAGCCGATAGCATCCCAAGCCGAGGATGAAGCCAATAATAATGCCAATGATGGCAAAGGTATAAGGCGAGCTTGCTTCCACAGTTTTCTCCCTGATACTTGGAGCGCCCCGTCACGCTTGAGTGGACGGTTTGCGAACGAATCAAGCCTCATTATAGGCGTCGATTGGCAGGTTAGGTCAATCCAACCATGCGCTTAGACGATGTGCAGCGTATAATCCCAGCTTTTTGAAGGCGGCTGGTCGGATTTAGAGGGTCGTCGTAATACGCATTGGAGCGAGTAAATGTCAGCTACTTCTGCAAACCAAAAGGCAGGTCCGTCATCTCGGCCAACGCCCATGGAGCGCTATCGTGCAGATCTACGGCGCGAGGACTTTCAGCATGATGCGGCGCAGGAGTTAGCGGTTGAGCATTTGCAGCGCCTTTATGACGACCTAATGGCGACGCCCACCGCGGTTTCCAAGGCCGTGCTGGCACATGGCGGCTTGAAGGCCAAAATGAAGGGCCTGTTCGGTAAAGCCTCATCGTCAAACGAACCGACGTTGCCCCAAGTGCAAGGCCTCTATTTTTGGGGCGGTGTAGGGCGTGGTAAAACCTATCTGGTTGATAATTTTTTTGAGTCGCTGCCCTTTCCTGAAAAGATGCGCACCCATTTTCATCGTTTCATGCAGCGGGTGCATAACGAGTTAACCCACTATAAGGGTGAGAAGAATCCTCTCACGCTGATTGCTGGTAAATTTGCCTCAGAGGCTCGGGTTATCTGCTTTGATGAGTTCTTCGTCAAGGATATTACGGATGCCATGATTCTGGCCAACCTGCTTGAGGCGCTGTTCGAGCGGGGCGTTGTGCTAGTCGCTACTTCCAACATCGTGCCGGATGACCTGTACAAGGATGGCCTGCAGCGGGCGCGCTTTCTCCCTGCCATCGATCTGGTCAAGCGTCACTGTGAGATAGTCAATGTTGATTCCGGAGTCGACTACCGGCTGCGCGCCTTGGAACGCGCGGAGATATTTCACTCGTCGCTGGATGAGGCGGCCGAGCAGGAGCTTACGCGTAGCTTTCGCGAGATTGCTGGTCACGAGGGTGAGGCGGATGCGCCGTTGGAAATCAATCATCGGGTGCTGAAAGCGCGCAGGCTGCATGAAAATGTGGCGTGGTTTGAATTCCTGGAGCTCTGCGATGGGCCGCGTAGCCAGAATGACTATATTGAAATAGCGCGTAGCTTCAATACGGTGCTTGTGTCGAATGTGAAGCGGATGGAAGCCAAGCATGACGATCAGGCGCGCCGCTTTATCAATATGGTCGATGAGTTTTATGATCGCGGGGTAAAGCTATTAATGTCAGCAGAGGTGCCGGTAGAAGAGCTTTATAGTGACGGTAAGCTAACCTTTGAGTTTCAGCGTACGCTGTCGCGCCTTCAGGAAATGCAGTCGCGTGAATATTTAGCGCTGCCCCATAAGCCGTGATGAGGTTTATGGTCCGGTCGTTAAGAAAAGCCACGATTAGGGCTTAACTTGTCCCGCGCCATACTGTAGAATGCCGCCTCGCTACATGTTGTCAGGCTAAGCTTGGCAACCAAAAAAAATAGGGAAGGTGCTTCGCCGCTTGACGGTGTTAGCCACCCAACACACTTAATCTGGTGATTTCATCCATGAAGACGTTCAGTGCTAAGCCGCAGTCCGTCCAGCGCGACTGGTATGTTGTCGACGCTACGGACAAAACGCTCGGTCGTCTGGCAACCGAGATTGCTCGCCGCCTGCGTGGCAAGCATAAGCCCGAATTTACTCCTCACGTTGATACTGGCGACTACATCGTTGTCATCAACGCTGAGAAAGTCCAAGTGACTGGCAACAAGGCGAAGGCTAAGACCTATTATCGCCACACCGGTTACCCGGGCGGCCTGCGCACCATGACATTCGACAAAATGCTTGATCATGCGCCCGAGCGCATCATTGAGTTTGCCGTTAAGGGCATGTTGCCGAAAGGTCCGTTGGGTCGTGCCATGTATACCAAGTTAAAAGTGTACGCCGGTGCCGAGCATCCGCATGCTGCCCAACAGCCGCTTGAACTGAACATCTGAGGAAATCTTCGCCATGACACAGCAGTATTACGGTACCGGGCGCCGCAAGACTTCCACCGCTCGCGTGTTTATGAAGCCGGGCTCTGGCAAAATCACCGTTAACAACCAGGATCTCGACCTGTATTTCGGTCGCGTTACTGGTCGTATGGTGGTTCGTCAGCCGCTGGAATTGACTGAAACCCTGAGCCAGTTCGACATTTTTGTAACTGTCGCTGGTGGCGGTGGTTCTTCTCAGGCTGGCGCTATCCGTCACGGCATTACTCGTGCCCTGATGAGCTACAACGAAGATCTGCGTCCCACGCTGCGTGCCGCTGGCTACGTAACGCGTGATGCGCGTCAAGTTGAGCGTAAGAAAGTCGGCCTGCGTAAAGCACGTCGTCGTCCGCAGTTCTCCAAGCGTTAATTTTTCAACGCTTATGCGGCAAAACGCCCAGGCCATCGGCCTGGGCGTTTTTTATTGTAAAATCAAAAAGTATAATGCATTAGTATCAAATTATATTAGCATCAAGTTATTTTGGTGGTCCTGGAGCAGTATGACGGCTATCAAGGATATCCATCTATTTATCGTATAGTATTTCGCAGATTCGTTCTTTTATGCATCGGGTGGCCACGCATCACGTTAATGGGAGAAGCCTTGCATGGCAGAGCACGGCATCAATAAAGGTCGACGACGTTTCCTTGTTGGCGCTACCTCCGTTATAGGAGCGGTAGGCATGGTCGGCGTGGCCGTTCCCTTTGTGGCATCGTGGCAACCCAGTGCAAAAGCGCGAGCGGCGGGTGCGCCGGTTCAAGCGGATATATCCAAGCTGCACCCTGGCCAGCGTATGACCGTTGAGTGGCGAGGCAGGCCCGTATGGATCATTCGCCGAACGCCTGAAATGATAGCGCGCACTGAAACCGTGGCGACAGAGCGCTTGGCAGACCCTGATTCAAATCACCCTCAGCAACCTGCCTATGTACAAGGAGCGCTTCGCTCGATTAAGCCAGAAGTGGGGGTGTTGATTGGCCTCTGCACGCATTTTGGCTGTTCGCCGCTGTATCGGCCTGAGCCAGACGCACAGGCCGATAGTGATGATGACTGGTCAGGTGGTTTTTTTTGCCCGTGCCACGGTTCGCGTTTTGATTTGGCGGGACGCGTATATACCGGTATGCCTGCACCGACGAATCTAGAAGTGCCCCCTTATCATTATCTTAACGATACTATTATCGTGGTGGGCGAAGATGAGGAGGCTGTTTGATGGCGGCGCGCGAGAAGTCAGGTGGTTTGCTGGGCTGGCTGGATGCTCGGTTTCCAGTAAGCAGGCTATGGCGCGACCACCTGGCCAACTACTACGTACCTAAAAATCTTAATATCTGGTACATCTTTGGATCGCTTGCGCTACTGGTGTTGGTCAATCAGCTGTTGACCGGCATCTGGTTAACCATGAGCTATCGTCCTTCTCCTGAAGAGGCGTTTGCGTCCATCGAATATATAATGCGCGACGTTGAGTGGGGCTGGTTGATTCGTTATCTCCATACAACGGGTGCGTCCGCTCTGTTTATTGTTGTTTATCTACACATGTTTAGGGGGCTTTTGTACGGTTCTTATAAAGCGCCGCGTGAGCTTGTGTGGGTGTTCGGTATGGCGCTGTATTTGATTCTGATGGCCGAGGCGTTTATGGGATATTTGCTGCCGTGGGGGCAAATGTCCTATTGGGGAGCGCAGGTAATTACCTCATTTTTTTCAGCTATTCCAGGTATCGGCCCCGGGCTTGCCGAGTGGGTGCGCGGCGATTATGTGGTGTCAGGGGCTACCTTGAATCGTTTTTTCGCGCTGCATGTCATTGCACTGCCGCTGGTGATTCTTGGGCTGGTGGTGCTGCATATTGTAGCGCTGCATGAGGTGGGGTCGAATAACCCTGATGGTATTGAAATTAACGGATTGAAAGACGCTGCGGGCAAGCCGGTAGATGGTATTCCCTTTCATCCCTACTATACCGTTAAAGATCTGGTTGGCGTGGCCATCTTTCTCTTCGTTTTTTGTGGCGTTGTGTTTTACTTCCCGGAAGGCGGCGGTTTTTTTATTGAGCAGCCGAACTTTGCGCCGGCTGATCCGCTTAATACGCCCGACCATATTGCGCCTGTTTGGTACTTCACACCTTTCTATGCCATTTTACGGGGAGTGAATTTCTCGCTGCTGGGTCTGGATGCTCGCTTTTTGGGCGTTGTTTTTATGGGTGGCGCTATTGCAGTGCTGTTTGTTTTGCCGTGGCTGGACCGTAGCCCGGTGCGATCCATGCGCTATAAAGGCTGGATGTCGAAGCTGATGCTGGTCGTGTTTGTTGCAAGCTTTGTCGCGTTAGGCGTGTTGGGTGTATTGCCGTCTACCCCTGTTCGGACACGATTGGCGCAACTATTTACCGTGTTGTACTTTGCGTATTTTTTATTGATGCCGTTCTACACCCGGTTGGAAAAAACCAGGCCCGTGCCGAAAAGGGTGACTGGCTAATGAAAAAATACGTAATGGCTCTGTTTTTATGGCTATTGCCGATGACGGCTACGGCGCAAGAAGAAACACGTAACGTGACGTCAATGTTGCCCGACTTGCAGGATAGAGCGTCTCTGCAAAATGGTCTCAAGCTTTATGTTAACTACTGTCTTGGGTGTCATACGCTGAGTTATCAGCGATTTTCGCGCACTGCAGACGACCTGGGTATTCCTGAGGCGTTGATGAAAGATAGTGTTATGTTCTCATCAGACCTTTCGTTTAACGACGCTATGCATAATGCGCTAAGCGATGACGATGCCGCGCAATGGTGGGGCGCTGTACCGCCAGATTTATCCCTAACGACACGTTTGCGCGGGGTCGATTGGGTGTACAGCTTTCTGTTGGGGTTCTACAGAGATCCCGCGCGCCCTACAGGCGTCAATAATACGGTCTATGAGTCGGTGGCAATGCCGAATGTGCTTGAGCCTCTTCAAGGTGTGCAAGAGCTCGACTGTCGTCAGGCTCGACCTTTGGCACTTGGTGGCGGGCGGTGTCAGCAATTAAGCGTGGCAGCGCCTGGAGAGCTATCGCCCGAAGCGTTTGAAAAAGCCGTATACGATATTACCAATTTTTTAGCCTATGTTGGCGAGCCTTCTAGGCTGAAGGCGCAGAGTATTGGTCCTAAGATTTTGTTTTTCATATTTATTTTTGGCGTGTTTGCTTGCTTGCTGAAGCGTGAATATTGGAAAGATATCCGTTAGCGTCGAATGCTAAAAACAGAGTTGGGCCATCGTGTAAATCACATGGCGGTTGCGTTGATGTTAAGCGGTAACCCAAAACAGGCTGCCTTACCATAAGGTGCCTCTGGCGTGTTATTATCCATAATTGTTTTAATGCGAGGATGCTTTCATGGGTGTTGTGGCCAAGCGGTCGTCGATGATTTTTTACTCAGGTAGTGATGATCATTTTAGTCATCGTGTGCGCATTGTTCTGGCTGAGAAGGGGGTGGCCGTTGATGTTGTTGATGTTAACGAAGAGCAGCCGCCCGAAGATTTAGCAGACCTCAACCCGTACAACAGTGTGCCCACGTTGTTGGATCGTGATTTAGTGCTCTATGAGTCAAAAGTCATGATGGAGTATTTGGATGAGCGTTTCCCGCATCCACCGTTACTCCCAGTTTACCCTGTGGCCCGTGCGCAGAGCCGTCTTTGGATGCACCGCATTGAGCGAGAGTGGTGCCCCAAGGTCGACCAGATCCGTAGCGGTGGGAAGAAAGAGGCGGACAAGGCGCGTAAAGAGCTGCGTGAAAGCCTGATTGGTATTTCACCGATCTTTGAAGATATGCCTTTCTTTATGAGCGAAGAGTTCACTCTGGTGGACTGCTGTCTCGCGCCGATCTTGTGGCGTTTGCCAGATCTTAATATTGAGCTGCCTGAAAAGCAGGTTAAGCCACTTTTAAGCTACATGTCGCGAGTGTTTGAGCGGGAAGCGTTCAAAGCATCTTTGAGTGAGCGCGAAAAAGAGATGCGTACTTGAATTTACATGGCCCCATCGTCCGGTAAGGGCTGGGGTCTTACTTGTCAGGAGGAGGGAGTCTTATGAAATCGAGTCGCCCCTATCTCGCCCGAGCGCTCTATGAGTGGTTGCTGGATAATGAACTAACCCCTTACCTGGTCGTTGATGCGACGCAGGCCGGGGTCGAAGTGCCGCGCCAGTTTGTACAGAATGGTCAGATTGTGTTGAACGTGGCGCCAACAGCCGTGCGTGATTTGTTTATGGAGAATCAGGCAATTGGCTTTAACGCACGTTTTGGCGGCCAGCCCATGCAGGTGATGGTGCCCATTCCTGCGCTGATTGCTATTTATGCCCGTGAAAATGGTGTGGGCATGGTATTTGGTCACGAGCCTGAGCTTGCTGAAGAAGGGGATGAAGAGGAGCAGTTTGATGAGGCGCCTGACTCACCTTCCAAGCCTGAATTGACGGTGACTGAGCCTGTTTCTGGCGGCAACCTTGAAGATGCTTCTGAAGCGTCCTCAACGTCTTCGACGTCCAAGAAGAAGCCAACGCTGCGCGTCGTAAAATAGCGCCAGTGCTATCTGGCCAGGCTATAAAAGGTCAGGTCATAAAAAACCTCGCATAGTGACTATGCGAGGTTTTTTTATAGGCCAAAGAGCCGGTTAGTCAATGTATTCGAATACTTTGACAATGCGCTGAATACCGCCAACTGAAGAGGTCGCAGCAACGATTCGATCAGACTCTTCGTGGGAGACCGAACCCATCAAGTAAACATTGGCATTTTCAGTGGTCACTTTGATCTTGGAGGAGTCGATGCGGTCGTTGGTGGCGAGTGTGCTTACAACGTTGGTCGTTATCCATGTGTCGGTTAGGCGCTGGGTGGCGGGCAGATTGCCCGCAATGGTGAGTTCGTTATGCACCTGATTAACGCCACGCAGGTTTTGCACAACATTACCCGCTTTCGTGCGTAGTTCTTCGCTGGGGACCTGGCCTACCAATAATAATGTACCGTTATAGCTGTGCGTACGAATGCGGGCATCGGCCAGTCGAGCATCGGCCTGGTCCAGCGCACGCTTGGATTCGCGCTCAATGGTCGCATCGACCGCTTTAACGTCCTTGCTGAGCTGCCCATAGTTAGAGGGGTTGGAAGCACTGTGCGTGGCGCAGCCGCTGATCAGAGCAGCAGCTACTAGTGTCGCAACTAGTAACGGACGAGAGAAAAAGCGCAGGGCCATGTTGGATGACTCCTTATCTTAATGAAAATGATGAGTGGTAGGGTGCTGCCCCGTTAGTCAGCGCTGCCGAATAACTGTTCATCAATAAGGTCACATAAACAGTGAATGACCAGTAGGTGAATCTCCTGGATTCTTGCTGTTGATGTGGCAGGGACGCGAATCTCGCAATCATCCTGACCCAGCAAGGAAGCCATGTTGCCACCGTCTCGCCCGGTTAATGCTACAACCGTCATTTCACGGTCGTGAGCTGCCTGGATCGCCTGCACGACATTAGCCGAATTACCGCTGGTAGAGATCGCCAGCAATACGTCGCCTGGCTGCCCCAGGGCGCGTATCTGTTTGGAAAATACTTCGTTATAGCTGTAGTCGTTGGCAATGGATGTCAACGTTGATGTATCGGTGGTTAACGCAAGGGCAGGCAAGCTTGGCCGTTCCCGCTCAAACCGATTGAGCAGTTCAGAAGAGAAGTGTTGGCTGTCGCCCGCACTGCCTCCATTGCCGCATGCCAGAATTTTTCCCTCATTAACCAGGCACTGAACCATCATTTGACTGGCGACTTCGATAAAAGGGGGGAGTACTTCGCTCGCATAGGTTTTGGTGTCTATGCTGGCGTTAAAGTGGTCAAGAATGCGCGATTGAAAGTCCATTAGGGCTTCCTGGTTAAAATGGAATTAGTAGGCATCAAAAGCCGCTTTCTCCCAGTGGAACTCGAGAGTGGGCGGAGCGCCCGTAATGGCAAGAATATCAAAGCGGCAAGGCGATGTAAGGCCGAAATTGCCAAGATATAGCTGAGCGGCCCGAATTAGGCGCTTTCTTTTTGTCGGCGTGATGGTTTCCAGAGGGTGTCCGTATCGCGTAGTTACCCGATGCTTTACTTCAACAAACACCAGTGTGTCACCGTCGCGCATCACCAGGTCAAGCTCGCCACCCTTTACGTGATGATTTTGGGTAACGAGGGTAAGGCCTCTTTGCTGCAGCCATTGAGCAGCTAACTGCTCAATGGCTGCGCCGCGTTTACGGGCGGTTTGGGCGTTATTTGCCATTATTGCCCAGGGATTAAAATGGGTGCCGGGACACCGTTTTGAAACTTCGCCCAGGGTAGTTCGCGATAT
Source organism: Halomonas sp. AOP22-C1-8 (assembly GCF_052378905.1). Taxonomy (NCBI): domain Bacteria; kingdom Pseudomonadati; phylum Pseudomonadota; class Gammaproteobacteria; order Oceanospirillales; family Halomonadaceae; genus Halomonas; species Halomonas sp. AOP22-C1-8. The sequence continues at coordinate 72,834 of NZ_JBQSYD010000003.1, forward strand.
ATGCGGCCGTCACCCGTCAGGTAGAGCGTTCCCGTGCTGCCGCGTAGGCCATTTAGCGCTGAAATATCTGAAAGCTCAGTCGCAATTTCATAGGCATCTACGCCCATGGCCATTAGGCGGAACATGGAAGCGTCAGACTCTTCGCTCAAACGCTGGTAAGTAGGGTAGAACGGGAGTACTTCTTCACCACCGACAGCGGCGTCAGGAATTTGCCATGGAATATCCATAAACATGACGTCGTCAAGATCCTGGTCACGACGCGCTTGTAGGTGCCCTTCATGCAGGTGGGAGGTGGCGTAAATAGGCAGGTTGGGTGCGTAGTAGTAATCCATGGTGGGCGGGACTTGGCGAGCGTAGTCAGGCAAGGCCAGTAGGAACAAGGCATCAATATTGCCCAGTTGAGCACGTTCGCCACTCACGTTTAAGGCTGTCTGAACGGCATTGGTGACCGCGCTGTCCGGGTTATAGCGTACCGCCGTTGTCACTTCGCCACCCTGGCCGTGAAACTCATTCCAGAATGCTTCGCCGACTCGGCGTCCCCAGTCATTATCCGGCACCATTACCGACATCTGGCGATGTCCGTCCTGGTATGCGCGGCGTGCTGCCTGGCGAGCCTCATCTTCAGCGGAAAGACCGTACTGGAAAAGACCCGCAGCACGGTTCTGTTCGCCGCTTCCATAATTCAGCGCGAGGGTGGGAAGCGGTACGCTATTGCGTTGTTCGAGTTGGCTAACCTCGTCTTTGGCGAGGGGGCCGATAATCAGTTGCGCGTTCATCTGTCCTGCACGGCTATAAATCTCATCCATCGAATATTGTGACGCGTCGATGAAGCTGAGCTGTACATTGTCACCGCGAATCTCGTGATGGCGACGCATGGCGGTCGATAGCGTATTGGCGACGCCGCTAAGCGGGCCTGATTCGGGCAGGGCCACAATGATGCGGCTTATGTCCTGACCCTCAAGACTTGGTAGTGTCAGTTGTTCCATGTCGGGTTCATCAAGCGCGGTACGCGCCCAGCGCTGGCGCTCTGTCAGCGTTTCGCGTTGATCATCCTGAATGGGCAGGTCGTCGTTGAGCACTTGCGTGGCACGCAGCACGGCGCGTGGATTATCCATGCCACGCGCTAATTCAGAGAAAAGCAGTGCCCAGCGAACGCGATCCGTGTCTGAAAGCCTGACTTCATCAAGCGCATCGGCTGTCTCAAAAGCACGTTGCCGCTGCCCTTGTTGGGCAAAAATGGTGGCTGCTTCGAGACGAGTTTTAGCCGCTTGATTCGGGGCCTGCTGTTCTGCCTGATTGAGCAAACGGCCCGCTTCCTGATCGTCCGCGCGGTCGACCACGCTGGGCGATTGCATCGCACAGCCAGTCATAAGAAGTGCCAAGAGGCCTGTGGCGAGTACGCCACGCAGAGACTGTTTCATGTATCCTTCCTTAGTTTTCATTTGCGCTGTCGCCGCATGTCAGTGGGTAAGTTGGCATAGCACAAGCATAGCGCACCGTCAGAGCAAGCCATTAACAAATCGGGAGTCACGATGACACACCACAATCCGGGCACATTGTACGTGGTTGCCACCCCAATTGGGAATTTGGACGATTTATCGCCGCGTGCAGCTCGGGTATTAGCGGAAGTATCGCGCATCGCGGCAGAGGATACGCGTCATAGCGCCCGCTTATTGGCGCATTTGGGGATTAATACACCCATGCTGTCGCTTCATGAACATAATGAGGCGCGCCGAGTGGATACCCTGGATGCTTATCTGGAGGCAGGCGAAAGTATTGCATTGATTAGCGATGCTGGAACGCCGCTTATTTGTGACCCTGGGTTTGTGCTGGTGAGAGAGCTGCGCGTGCGTGGCCGTCATGTGGTGGCGCTGCCCGGGCCTTGTGCCTTTGTGACGGCGCTTTCTGGGGCGGGTCTGCCGACTGATCGCTTCACGTTTTGCGGTTTTTTACCCGCCAAGCCAGGCCCGCGCCGCCAGGCGCTGGAGCAGTGGCAAGCTCGGGAAGAAACGCTGGTGTTTTACGAATCCCCACACCGTATTGTGCATACCCTGGAGGCGCTGCGTGACCAAATGCCCGAACGTAGCGTGGTATTGGCCAGGGAGTTGACTAAAACGTTTGAGACCTTTCTTCAGGGCACTCCGGAAGCCCTGCTGGCGCAGCTAACAGAAGATCCTAACCAGGCAAGAGGCGAGTTTGTGGTAATGGTGGCAGGTGCCCCGCCCGTCACTCAAAGCGAACATCAAAATATTGGTGCAGATGCGTTGATGAAAGTACTGCTGGATGAGGGCGTAGGTGTCAAGCAAGGAGCAGCGATAGTGGCTCGAATGCTGGGCGGTCGCAAACAAGAGTGGTATGCAAGATTGCAGGCAATTAAAACCGAGCATTGAGGCGAAGCGAGGGCGCTGGTATGCTTGCCGCCGGAGTTGGCCAGACAGTCGCCGCTAACCCATCTTTTTGATGGGCTGGGGGAGGAAAGTCCGGGCTCCATAGGGCAGAGTGCCAGGTAACGCCTGGGCGGCGTAAGCCGACGGAAAGTGCAGCAGAGAGTAGACCGCCTAAGCCTCTTGAAATAAACCTCAAAGGGCCGGTAAGGGTGAAAGGGTGCGGTAAGAGCGCACCGCGCGCCTGGCAACAGTGCGTGGCATGGTAAACCCCACTCGGAGCAAGACCAAATAGGGACCCAAAGGCGTGGCCCGCGCTGGGTCCGGGTAGGTTGCTTGAGCGCTGTGGTGACGCAGCGCCTAGAGGAATGACTGTCCACGACAGAACCCGGCTTATCGGCCGACTCCCCATTTCCATAAGGGGCCCGCAGTAGCGAGCCCCTTTTATTTTTCTATGAGATTTGTGTGAGAGTAACATGCCTTCTCCTGACGCTGACCAGGTCGTTTCACCGTTTCGCCATACCAGCGTATTACTGGAAGGGGCGGTTGATACCCTTGTACATACTCCTGACGGTATTTATTTAGATGGCACCTTTGGTCGTGGCGGTCATTCGCGGTTAATCCTGTCTCGCCTTGGCGACCAGGGGCGCCTGATGGCCATGGACCGCGATCCCCAAGCTATTGCTGCCGCCGCTGAAATCGATGATGCGCGTTTTCAAATTACCCAGCGTGAATTCGCCCGCCTGGCTGACTATGCGCGTGAGCAGGGTGTGTTTGGCAAGCTGTCTGGCGTGTTGTTGGATATAGGTGTTTCTTCTCCGCAGTTGGATGACCCTGAGCGTGGGTTTAGCTTTATGCGCAATGGTCCGCTGGATATGCGTATGGACCCGACGCAAGGCGAAAGTGCAGCCACATTTTTAGCACGTGCTAAAGAGGCGGATATCGCTCACGTGTTTAAAGCCTACGGTGAAGAGCGCTATGCAAAGCGCTTGGCACGTGCGGTGGTCGAGCGGCGTGTTGAAACGCCGTTTACGCATACGGTCGACCTGGCCGAGGTGCTGAAAAAAGCCCACCCTGCTTGGGAAAAGGGGCGGCACCCTGCGACCAAAGCATTTCAAGGGTTACGAATTTATCTAAATGGTGAACTAGATCAACTTGATGCTGCCTTAGACGCAGCCCTTGAAGCGCTAGCGCCCGGTGGTCATCTTGTGGTTATCAGTTTCCACTCGCTGGAAGATCGCCGTGTAAAACGCTTTATACGTCATTATGTGCGTGGCGATTCGCATCTACCGCGTGGTATGCCTATCCGTGATGATCAGTTAAATCGCCGTCTTGAGGCGTTGGGCAAAGGCGTACGCCCTAGTGATGACGAGGTGGTCGGTAATCCACGTGCGCGCAGCGCCGTTATGCGGGCTGCCCGAAAACGAGTATAACCATGAGCATGGATCGGATTGAGCGTTGGAGCTCAACGCTACGCACTGAATGGCCCTTTAAACTACGTTTTCGCACGTGGCCGCTGGTTATTTGCCTGCTTTTTTTTGCCTGCATTGTTAGTGGCTTAGCCACCGTTGTTGTTACTCATTTAACACGCGTTCAGTATGCTCAGCTGCAACAGCTTGGGCAGGAGAAAAATCAGCTGCAGACCGAATGGGGGCAGTTGCTTTTGGAAGAGGGCGCTTGGTCGACACCCGCTCGTATTGAGCAAATTTCGACGGAGCGCTTGGATATGCGTATTCCTGATGTGCATGATGTTGAGGTGATACGACCATGAGAGGCGAACGTCGGGGAGGGATGCCCCGTCATCTACCTGTTGCCCCCCCGTTAGGTAACGGTCGTTTTTACTTTATATTGATCGTATTTTGCGTAGTGGCATGCATCCTTATTGGGCGCATCACACTGCTACAGGTGATTGACCGACCCTTTCTACAGAGCCAGGGAGATGCGCGAACACTTCGCCATGAAGCGATCCCTGCGCACCGCGGCATGATCACGGATCGAAACGGCGAGCCGCTCGCGATCTCAACACCGGTTGTTACGCTGTGGGCCAATCCTCAAGAGCTACCCGAAGATGGTATTCAGCGCGTAATGCTGGCGCAGGCGCTAGGCATGTCGCCGGATGACTTTGAGGCGCGGGTTGAACTTTATAGCAGCCGTGAGTTTATGTACCTTCGCCGCCAGATGACGCCTCAAGCGGCCCAGCAGATTCTGGATTTACGCACGCCCGGCGTGTATCCCCAGCGCGAGTACAAACGTTACTACCCTGCTGGCGAGGTCGCCGCACAGATACTTGGCGTGACCAATGTAGATGATAGGGGGCAGGAGGGGTTGGAGCTCTCTTATCAGCCTTTCCTGGCCGGTCACCCTGGCCAGCGCCGCGTCATTAAAGACCGCCGTGGGCGTTTGGTGCGCGAGCTAGGCGTCATACGTGAAGCGCAGCCAGGCGGAGACTTGGTGCTCTCAATTGATCAGCGCATTCAATATATGGCGTACCGGGAGCTTCGAGCGGCGGTGGCTGAGCATGAAGCCGATGGTGGCGTGCTTGTCATGATGGATGCCCGCACCGGCGAGGTGTTGGCGATGGCTAACCTGCCTTCTTATAACCCTAATAATCGTACCGGGCTTGATCCCCGTGGGTTGCGTAACCAGGCGCTGGTTGATGTGTTTGAGCCAGGCTCTGTTATGAAACCGCTGGCCATGGCAGCCATTCTTGAAAGCGGCATTGTGGATCGCGATGCCGTTGTGGATACGTCGCCTGGCTGGATGCGTCTTGATCAATTTACCATTCGTGACTTTCGCGATTATGGTGAGTTGACGCTTGCTGGTATTTTGGAGCACTCATCCAACGTGGGTATGTCCCGTTTAACGTTGCAGTTAAGCGATACGGCTATGTGGGAAAAATATAACCAACTAGGGCTGGGGCAATCCCCTGGAACGGGTTTTCCTGGGGAGTCAACGGGCAGTCTTCCGGCCCCGGTGCGCTGGTCGCGTAGTGAGCGGGCAGCGCTCTCTTACGGCTATGGTTTGTCTACCTCGGCTGTTCAATTAGCCAGTGCTTATACCGCGCTGGCTAATGGTGGCATGCGCTTACCGCCTTCATTGCTACGCCTTTCTGAACCGCCCCAAGGACTGCCTGCCATTGAGCCCGCCGTCGCCAATGATTTGCTGAGTATTCTGGAGACATCCGTTGCCGCCTATACCGGTGGTCGGCGCGCACGCGTTGAAGGTTATCGTGTGGGAGGCAAAACCGGGACTGTGCGTAAGTCGGGGCAGGGCGGTTATACCACGGATGCTTATCGCAGTGTATTTGCAGGCATTGCGCCTATTTCCGACCCGCGTATTGTGACCGTGGTGATGATTGATCACCCTAAAGCGGGTGAATTTTATGGCGGTGCAGTGGCCGCTCCGGTCTTTTCAAGCGTGACAGGCAACGCATTGCGCTTGTTGGACGTACCGCCAGACCATGAAGTTGACGAGTAAGAATGGCTAAGGAGATGGCATGACGTTGGCTCCCACCGATGTATGGAGTGCGCTGAGCAAAGTATGGCCGGGTGCTTCGTTTGAGCAGCCGCTTCCCGAACTACCCGCGTCTTTACGTCTGACCACCGATTCACGCGCGCTGGAAGTCGGCGATATATTTGTAGCTGTTCCAGGTAGTCAGCGTGACGGGCGCGATTTTATTCGCGCAGTGCTTGAGCAAGGCGCTTCGCTGGTGCTGGCGCATACCACGGAGCGCCATGCGACCTGGGATGGGCGTGTACTCTACTTGCCACATCTGGCTGCCCGCTTGGGAGAGTTGGGTAAACAACTTTTTAATGTTCCGGATGACCTTGAGGTTATTGGCGTCACCGGTACCAATGGTAAAAGCTCCGTTACTCATTACATTGCAGAACTTAGCGAAGCGCTAGGTGTTCCGGCGGGTGTGGTAGGAACGCTGGGTGTAGGCCGCCCAGGCCAGCTAGTGGATACTGGGCTCACCACGCCGGGGCCTTTAGCCCTGCAGGCGGCGTTTGGAGAGCTGGCGCTTCAGGGCATTAAGCGAGTAGCGCTTGAGGCTTCCTCTCATGCCCTTGACCAACATCGTTTAGATGCTGCCAATATAAAGGTGGGCGTGTTTACCAATCTAACGCGAGATCATCTTGATTATCATGGCAGCATGGCGGCTTATGCCGCGGCCAAGGCGAAGCTGTTCAGACGTAGCGAGCTTGAGCTTGCAGTGGTTAATGCCGATGATCCTCTGGCGCGATTGATGCTGGCTGGTTGTGATCAAAGCGTTCGCGTATTGGCGGTCGGTCAGGATGAGGCCGTAACGCTACGGGTGATGGACGTTCAGACAAGCGAAACAGGCCAGCAAGCACTTATTGCCACGCCCGAAGGCGAGCGCATGTTAGTGCTGGGTCTGGTCGGGTGCTTCAACTTGGATAATGTGTTGTTGGCCATGGCGACGCTTTATGGATGGGGCCATTCGATTAACTCACTTTTCGAGGCTGCCGCTGCGCTTACCCCGGTGCCTGGCCGTATGGCGCTTTATCACGCAAAAGGCGTTCCGGGCGTGGTGATTGACTATGCCCATACTCCTGATGCGTTACACAATGCGCTCACAGCGCTGCGCGCCCATTTAAGCAAGGCGGGCAAGCTGTGGTGTGTGTTTGGCTGTGGCGGTGAGCGCGACACAGGCAAGCGCGCAGAAATGGCAAAAGCGGCGGAGGCTCTGGCGGATGTGGTCGTGGTGACTGACGATAATCCACGGGGCGAGTCAGCAGCGCAGATTCGTCAGCACATTATTGCCGGGCTCGCCTCAACGGCAACACTGCTCGAAATAGCGGACCGTCGTCACGCGATCAGTCAAGTAATTCAGCAGGCAGCTCAAAACGATGTGATTCTGGTCGCAGGGAAAGGCCACGAGGCCTATCAGGAGATCAACGGCGTCCGCCACGCTTATAACGATGAAGATGAAGTCATGAAGGCGTTTGCATTGCGGGGTAGTGCACAATGAACTGGACACTGGCCGATGCCGCCAGAGTGCTGGGAATTATGGTGCCCGCCAGCGATGCATCGCGCGCATTTACCTCCATTGTGACGGACACTCGGCAGATTGTGCCTGGCTGCTTATTCATCGCGCTTAAAGGGCCGCGGTTTGATGGTCATGATTTTATCGAACAGGCCCGCGACAAAGGCGCGGCGGTGGCACTGGTTGAGTCCGCTGTTGAAAGTCCACTGACTCAGTTGGTATGCCCTGATACACGCCTGGGGCTTGGGCTTTTAGCGGGCGCGTGGCGCCGTCAGTGCGGGATTCCGTTAGTCGGTATCACGGGAAATAGTGGCAAAACGACGGTGAAGGAGATGACGGCTGCGCTGTTATCGCCGTTGGGTAACGTGTTGGCCACCAAAGCCAATCTTAATAACGATATTGGCGTACCCCTCACGCTTTTACGCTTAGCGCCCGAGCATCAAGCAGGCGTGATTGAGTTAGGCGCAAATCACTTGGGTGAAATCGCTTGGTCCAGTCGATTAACCGTACCGGATGTGGCGGTGATTACCAACGTAACGGGCGCGCATGTTGGCGAGTTTGGAGGCATGGGTCATATTGCCCAAGCCAAAAGCGAGCTGCTGAACGGTCTAAGTGAGCAGGGCATCGCGGTGCTCAATCGCGATGATCGTTACTACCCCTTTTGGGCTGCCTGTGCGTCGCCGCGCCGTGTGATCAGTTTTGGGTTTGATAGTACCGCGGATGTTCATGCCTCGGCGCTTTCCTGTGACTCTCAGGGGCGGTATGCTTTCACGCTTGTTCAACATGGCAAGCCGCTGGGTGATGTGCAGCTTGCCATGCCAGGTAAGCACAACGTGAGCAATGCGCTGGCCGCGGCTGCGGCCGCATTAGCGATAGGCGTCACGCCCATGGATGTGATTGAAGGTCTGCAGACCCTACGCGCGTTGAAGGGAAGGCTAAGTATCGTTTCGGGACTTAATGGTGCCACGCTGTTAGACGATACGTATAATGCCAACCCAGGGGCGGTCAAAGCCGCTATGGAGACGTTAATGCGTTTCCCCGCGCCGCGTTGGTGCGCGCTGGGCGCCATGGGTGAGCTGGGAGACGAAACGGAAAAACTGCATGCTGAGATGGGCCGCTACGCGGCTGAGCTTGGCATCGACGGGCTGTTGACGTTGGGTGATAACGCGCGTCCAGCTTGTGACGCCTTCGGTCGCGGGCAGCATTTTGACGACCACGAGACGCTAGTACGTCATGTCATTAATACTTTGCCGCCCAATGCCACGTTGTTGGTTAAAGGGTCGCGTAGCGCGGGTATGGAAAAGATCATTACTGCGCTGTGCTCGGATGAAATAAGGTAAACGCCGTTCATGTTACTTTACTTGGCGAATTTTTTAGCTCAGTACCATACGGGCTTTCAGGTTTTTAACTATCTCACCTTGCGCGTCATTCTTGCCGCGTTAACGTCATTAATGCTTTGCCTTTGGCTGGGGCCGTGGGTTATTCGCCGGCTTGTGGAAGGCCAGATAGGCCAGGCCGTGCGTGATGATGGCCCGCAGTCACATCTATCAAAAGCGGGCACCCCTACTATGGGAGGGGTGATGATCCTGCTGGCCATCGGCATCAGCACCATCATATGGGGTGATTTAACCAACCGCTACGTGTGGGTGGTATTGGCCGTTACGCTGGGCTTCGGCGCGATAGGCTGGGTCGATGATTACCGGAAAGTGGTAGAAAAGAACCCGCGAGGCCTGCCGGCACGCTGGAAATACTTTTGGCAGTCGGTGGTAGGCCTTGGCGCTGCGTTAGTGCTGTTTTTCACCGCAACCACGCCCGTTGAAACCAGCTTGTTGGTGCCGCTGTTTAAAGACGTCGCACTGCCGCTTGGTGTGTTCTATATCGTATTAACCTACCTGGTGATTGTGGGTAGTTCTAACGCCGTGAATTTAACCGACGGGCTGGATGGCTTGGCCATTATGCCAACCGTGCTGGTAGCGATGGGATTGTCGGTGTTTGCCTACGCTAGCGGTAATGCAGTGTTCGCCAACTACTTGCATATCCCGTTTATAAACGGCACCGGTGAGCTGGCTATTTTCTGCGCCACGATTGCAGGTGCGGGTCTCGGCTTTTTATGGTTTAACACGTACCCCGCCCAGGTGTTTATGGGAGATGTAGGTGCGCTTGCCCTGGGGGCGGCGCTTGGGGTTGTGGCGGTCATCGTTCGCCAGGAGATCGTCCTGTTTATTATGGGCGGTATCTTCGTAGTGGAGACGTTGTCGGTGATCCTGCAAGTTGGGTCTTACAAACTGACGGGTCGGCGTATTTTCCGTATGGCGCCGCTGCATCACCACTTCGAGTTAAAAGGTTGGCCTGAGCCACGCGTTATTGTGCGCTTCTGGATCATTACCGTTGTGCTGGTGCTGCTGGGCCTCGCGACGCTCAAGGTTCGTTAATCGGTAGCGTTATCGCCTTAAGCGTAAACCGCAAAGGAGCCAGAGATGGTGCGAGTACCCAAGGGTGTCACGGTGGTCGTTGGCTTGGGCCTTTCAGGTCGAGCAATATGCCGCCACCTGGCACGCACGCATACGCCGTTTATGGTCGTCGATACGCGCAGCGAGCCGCCGGGGCTTGACGCTTTTTATGCAGCTCATCCAAACGTTGACGTCATCTGCGGCCCTCTGACGTCGCTCGATTTTACGGATGCTTATGAAGTAGTGCTTAGCCCAGGCGTTGGCCCTGATTCGCCGGGTCTTGAAAGCCTGGCTGGGCGCGTTAACCCGTATACTGGCGAGCCTGTGCTGATTGGTGAAACGGCGCTATTTGTTCGCGCGACCCAGGTCCCCATTGCGGCTATCACGGGATCAAACGCGAAATCCACGGTGACCACTCTACTGGGTGAGATGGCCAGGGCGGCTGGTTTGCGAGTGGCGGTTGGCGGCAACCTGGGAACGCCCGCGCTGGATTTATTGGCCGAGCAGCCGGATGCAGAGCTGTATGTTCTTGAACTTTCCAGTTTTCAGCTTGAAACCACGCCTGTCTTGGGTGCGAAAGTCGCGGCTTTCTTGAATCTTAGCGAAGATCATTTGGATAGGCATGGTGATATGTCGGCCTATCGTTTGGCAAAACAACGTATTTTTAACGGCGCGGAGTATGCGGTTGTCAATCAGGACGACCCCCTGACCTGGCCTTTTCAAGCAAGACCAGGCATTGTCAGCTTTTCAGCGAACCCGCCCACAGACAACAATTGGGGGCTGGTATGGCAAGGGGCCGAGCTTATGCTCATGCAGGGGCAGACGCCATGGGTTTCGGCAAGTGAATTGAAGATAGCTGGCCAGCACAACTATACGAATGCATTAGCGGCACTGGCAATGGGGCAGGCGTTGGCGCTTGATGCATTTGCCATGGTAGAAGCCTTAAAAGCCTTTACGGGGTTGCCTCACCGGAGCGAAACAGTAGCCTGTATTAATGGGGTGACGTGGATAAACGACTCGAAGGGCACCAATGTTGGGGCAACATTAGCCGCTATTGAAGGGTTGGGCGCCACGTTAACGGGCCGCTTGATTTGGTTGGCGGGTGGTGTAGGTAAAGGCGCTGACTTTTCGCCGTTAGCGGTGCCGTTGGCGCGCTGCGCGCGGCTGGCACTGCTATTTGGTGCTGATAGTGAGCGAATTTCAGACGCGGTAGCGGCGCATGTGCCGGTCCAGCAGGTAAACGACTTAACGCAGGCAATGGAGGCCGCATTTAGCCAGGCAGAGCCTGGCGACTGTGTGTTGCTGTCACCTGCCTGTGCAAGCCTGGACCAGTTTCCCAACTACCAGGTTCGAGGTGATGCTTTTCGTCACTGGGTGGAAAGCAGTGTGACGGGAGTATCCTTATGAGCCGATTAAAGCGCTTGCACACTGTATTAACGACGCGAAACTCCCCCTGTGATATCTGGCTCATTGCAGCCGCTGTGGCGCTTGCAGGCATTGGCTGGGTGATGGTCAGCTCGGCCTCAATAGGGCTTCTGGAGAATAGCTTCTACTACTTTCGGCAGCATGGGGTTTTCTTGCTCATTTCAACGCTAGGCTGCCTGTTTATGCTTAGCGTACCCCTTGAAGTATGGCGCCAGAATGCGGCACTGATTTTTTTAATCAGCGTAGCATTGTTGGTAGGCGTGTTGCTGTTTGGTCAGGAAATTAACGGCAGTAAGCGCTGGATATCGCTGCCGGGCCCGCTGCCTAGTCTTCAAGTATCTGAGCTTGGTAAAATAGGCCTTATCTTTTACATGGCGATGTTTATGTCGCGTTTTACCTATGATTTACGCCGCCGTGTTTTTACCATGTGGCGCCCCATTGCGGTGTTGGCGCTACCAGCAGGACTGCTGTTTTTAGCGCCCGACTTTGGCGGCATGGTGGTCTACACCGCGTGTGTCATTGGCATGTTAATGATGAGTGGTGCATCGCTCGTGTTACTTATTGGCAGCGGTGCTGTTTTGGGATTTGGTGCGGTCATGATGGTGGCGCTGGAGCCTTATCGTCTGGCGCGTTGGACCAGTTTTTTGGACCCGTGGGCAGACCAGTTCGCAACCGGCTATCAGTTGACCCAAGCGCTGATTGCCTTTGGTCGTGGGCATGTTACAGGCACCGGGTTAGGAAATAGTGTCCAGAAACTGCACTATTTACCCGAGGCGCATACCGATTTTATCTTTGCCGTTATTGCCGAAGAGCTAGGCATGATTGGCGCTATTGCGATTATCCTGCTGTTTACCCTGTTGATTAGTCGCGCCATGTGGATTGGCCGGAAGGCTGAACTTGCGGGCCATCTTTTTGGTGCTTACGTAAGTTACGGTATCTGTTTTGTTATTGCCTCTCAGGCATTTATCAATATGGCGGTAAGCTCGGGGCTACTACCCACCAAGGGACTGACCTTGCCTTTGATAAGTTATGGTGGTTCGAGCTTACTGGTTATTGGCATGATGATTGGTCTGCTTTTGCGGGTTGATGCAGAAACACGACAGCGGCCGAGCCGTGCGCCAACCCCCTATAAACCGCGCCATGAACCGCGGTTATCGAAATAACTTTCAAGGAGTCGTTTGTGACGGTGAACGCACATCGGCGTGTTTTAATCATGGCAGGAGGAACGGGCGGGCATGTGATCCCCGCGCTTTCCCTTGCGCGTGCGCTTATGGCGCAAAACATTGACGTTGAGTGGTTGGGTAGCCCCAGAGGTATTGAAAATCGACTGGTGCCCGAGGCCGGTATTAAGCTGCATACCATTGCCGTTAGCGGGTTGCGCGGTAATGGTGTGGCCGGCTGGTTTAAAGCGCCGGTGAACCTTAGCCGAGCTATTTGGCAGGCACGTGACGTCATAAAAAGCTTTAAGCCGCAGCTGGTGGTTGGCCTCGGTGGTTTTGCCAGTGGTCCGGGCGGGCTTGCTGCGTGGCTATCGGGTATTCCGCTGGTCGTTCATGAGCAAAATGCAGTTGCCGGCTTAACCAACCGCGTGCTTTCTCGCCTGGCGACGCGCAGCTATGCTGCCTTTTCTGAAGCGTTCGGTACGCGGGCAGACGTCATTGGCAACCCCGTGCGTGAAGATATAGCGACACTTGGCCAAGTGCCGCGTACGATCGAGGCATTACAGGGGCGTCCGCTGCGCTTGTTAGTGGTGGGGGGGTCATTAGGTGCTGTGGCATTAAATGAACGCTTGCCTCAAGCAATTGCTGCGCTATCACCCGGTAAGCGCCCGGAAATACGCCACCAGGCCGGGAAGTCGCGGGACGCTCAAACGGCACAAGGGTACGCCGAACATGGCATACAGGCCGACGTTTCCCCGTTTATTGATGATATGGCCGCAGCGTATGATTGGGCTGATTTGGTGGTTTGTCGAGCGGGGGCGCTAACGGTTGCAGAGCTGGCGGCTGCGGCAAAGCCCTCGCTTCTTGTTCCGTTTCCTTTTGCGGTCGATGATCACCAGCGAGTCAATGCCAATGTACTGGTTAATGCGGGTGCTGCGTTATGCGTTGTGCAATCCGCGCTGACGCCTGAGCGTTTAACGCACTATTTAAATGACTTGTTAGAGCCCGCTACGCTGGCGCTGATGGCTTCCCGTGCACGCCAGGCTGCGCACCTGGATGCCACAGAGCGATTAGCCGAAGGATGCCTGGCGATACTACACAAAGGAGAAAACGTGTGACCGACTCAGTAACCCCATCGTCGCTGCAACGCATAAGTTCAAGCGGCCCGGGTATGCGCCGTATTCAGCATATTCATTTCGTCGGTATCGGTGGCGCGGGCATGTGTGGTATTGCCGAAGTATTGGCCAATCAAGGTTACAGCGTCAGTGGCAGCGATATGAAAGCCTCTTCGGTTATTGAGCGGCTTCGCATGTGTGGTGTTCGGGTTGAGATTGGCCATGCCGAGGAGAATGTCGAAGGGGCCGACGTTGTGGTTGTTTCAAGCGCCGTTGATACGACCAACCCTGAAATTCGCTGGGCACATGAGCACCGTGTCCCCGTGGTGCGTCGTGCCGAGATGCTGGCAGAGTTAATGCGATTTCGTCACGGCATTGCGGTTGCCGGTACCCATGGAAAAACAACCACGACCAGCTTAACGGCGACGCTGTTAGCCGAAGGCGGCCTGGACCCGACCTTTGTCATCGGCGGGAAGTTGACCAGTGCCGGTACCAATGCGCGCTTGGGTGAAGGGGATTATCTGGTTGCAGAGGCTGATGAGTCTGACGCTTCATTCCTGCATTTGCAGCCAATGGTGTCGATAGTTACTAATATTGATGCTGACCATATGAGCACCTATGGTGGTGACTTCGAACGATTAAAAGATACCTTTATCGAATTTCTGCACAACCTGCCGTTCTACGGGTTGGCTATATTGTGTATCGATGACCCGCATGTGCGGGCACTGCGAACTCAGATCAAGCGCCAGTTCGTTACCTACGGTTTTGAAGACGATGCCGATTATCGAATTACCGATTTTGTGCAGCAAAGTGGTGAAGTTTCCTTTACGGCTTTGCGGCCTGGTCAGGCCGCGCCCTTAAGCGTGCGCCTTGCCATGCCTGGTCAGCACAATGCGCTTAATGCGATGGCAGCGATTGTTGTTGCTACGGATGCAGGCGTGAGTGACGAGGCGATTCTGCGCGGTCTGGCAGGGTTTGCTGGGGTAGGGCGGCGCTTTCAAGTGCATGGCCATTTCCCTGCGCCTAAAGTGCCCGGCAAGATTATGTTAGTGGATGATTATGGCCATCATCCGCGCGAAGTGGATATGGTCATCAGAGCTGTCCGCGCTGGCTGGCCTGAGCGTCGTTTAGTGATGCTTTATCAGCCCCACCGCTACAGCCGGACCCGGGATCTCTATGAAGATTTCGTTCGAGTACTGTCCCAGGTAGATACGCTGGTGCTTTTAGACGTATACAGCGCGGGCGAGGCGGTTATCCCTGGCGCTGAAGGGCGCACGCTTGCAGGTTCGATTCGTCAGCGCGGTGAGGTAGACCCGCTTTTTGTTGAACATAAGCAGGAGCTGCCAGCGCTATTGGCCAATGTACTGAGACCCGACGACATCCTAATTACTCAGGGGGCGGGCGACGTAGGTGGTATCTCGCTCAGCTTGGCCAAGGCGAAGCTGCAAATGAGTGAGGTGGAGCTGTGAGCCTGAAAGACGTCAATATTGATTGCTCACGTGTGGTGGTGGTTTACGGCGGCTCTTCTGCTGAGCGTGAGGTTTCCCTTAAAAGTGGTGCCGCTGTACTCGAGGCGCTAAAACGCCAAAAGATTAACGCAGAAGGCTATGACTTACGCGATGAGGGGTTAGCCGGACTTGAGGCTATGGCGCCATCGGCGATATTTGTCGCCCTGCATGGTCGTGGTGGTGAAGACGGTACGCTACAGGGTGCGCTTGAACTCTTGGACATTCCCTATACCGGTAGTGGCGTCATGGCGTCAGCGCTGGGAATGGATAAGCAACGCACCAAGCAGGTTTGGCAAGCCATTGGGCTGCCCACGCCGGAAAGTATTATGTTGACGGCTGATGCAGACTGGGCCGGAGTGGTCGCCAAGCTTGGGTTGCCGATGATGGTTAAGCCAGTACATGAAGGCTCCACGCTTGGGATCAGTATAGTTAAAAGCCAGGAAGCGCTTGAGGCCGCCTATCGCGAAGCGGCACAATTTGATGCCCGGGTGATGGCCGAGCGCTTTGTGGTCGGTGAAGAGTACACGGTGGCGCTGCTGGATGAGCGTGTGTTACCCGCTATTCGGGTCGAAGTACCTGGCGGATTCTACGACTATGAAGCCAAATACGTTTCCAATACGACCCAGTACCATCTTCCTTGTGGGCTTACCGCAGAAGAGGAAGCGCAGCTGGCAACGCTGTGCCAGCACGCGTTTGCGGCCATTGGGTGTGAAGGCTGGGGGCGTGTGGACGTGATGCGGGATGCCAATGGCCAGTTCTGGCTATTGGAAGTTAATACCGTGCCTGGCATGACCGATCACAGTTTGGTGCCTCAAGCCGCTGCCTATGCGGGCATCGAATTTGATGACCTGGTGGTGCAGATACTCCACTCTGCCGGAAAGCAGAACGCATCATGATGAGGCCTTATGAAAAGGCGTAATGCCTGGTTTGGTATCCTGCTTCTGGCGTTACTGTTAGTGGCAGGAGGGCGCGCGCTATGGCTATGGCTGGACCGGCCCATCGAGCGTGTTTCCATCCGTGGGGAGTGGGATTACGTAAGCGCAGACTACCTACGCACTCAGCTTGCCCCTTTGGTTCAAGGTGCCACTTGGTTATCGGCTGATTTAGGCGTGCTGCGTAACCGGGCCCTGGAGATTGGCTGGCTTAAAGAAGTACGTATTTCTCGTGAGTGGCCGAATGCGCTGGTGTTTGAACTGGCGGAACAAGTGCCCGTTGCGCGCTGGAATGATGACTTTTTGCTTAACCCGAAAGGCGAGCCCTTTGCTTTTGCACCTCTGGCGGTGCCTTCAGGTCTGCCTGATCTTGCGGGCCCCAACGGAAGCAGTGAAGAGGTGCTAAGTTACTATCATCGCCTAACACCTTATTTCGCAAACTTGTCGTTGGCACTTACTCAATTTCGATTAGAACCGCGCGGTGCATGGCGTGTACAGCTAAGTAACGGTGCCTGGATTATGCTGGGCCGGCGCGAGCATGAAGTGCGTTTGGCACGCTTAGCGGCCTCCTGGCAGCGCGAGTTATCAAGGTATAGTGAGCATATTCGTTATATTGATCTGCGCTATCCTAACGGTGTCGCTGTTGCCTGGCATGGTCAGAGTGATTTTGGGGCATCTGAAGACTAACTCAAATTTGAGTTAACGTGCTTTAGCCATGATAAGTCGCCGTCAGCGCGTAAAAACGCTTTAATGGGGTTTAAATTACACTTCAAGCCCATTATTGTGGGCTCGGGCTGGTCGTATTATGCCAATTGTTTCTATACTATGGGCTATCGGTGATTTTGTAGATTTAAACTTCACATCAGCGCTATTGAGCTATCCGTGCTTATCGGTTGCCAAGTTATAATAGGCAAAGAATAAGTTGGTTTAAGTATCCCTATTTATTTTAATTTTAAAAAGTTTACAAGGAGAATTCCCGACTCATGGCAGGCTCACCCAATGCATCGAATATGGTGGTCGGGTTGGACATTGGAACGTCCAAGGTCGTCGCAATTGTCGGTCAACCTACCGATGATGGCGGCATTGAAATTGCTGGTATCGGCTCGCACCCGTCACGGGGTATGAAGCGAGGCGTTGTCATTAATATTGAATCAACCGTTCAGTCTATTCAGCGCGCTGTGGAAGAAGCCGAGCTTATGGCTGGTTGCGATATTCACTCGGTATATGTGGGCATTGCGGGTAGTCATATTAGCTCGATGAATTCAGATGGCGTGGTCGCTATTAAAGAGCGTGAAGTTACTCCTTCTGATATTGATCGCGTTATTGATTCAGCGAGGGCAAGGGCGGTTTCAGAAGGTCAGCGCGTTTTACATGTACTGCCCCAGGAATTTGCAATTGATGCACAAGGCGGTATTCGCGAGCCCTTGGGCATGTCCGGTGTACGTTTAGAAGCGCAAGTTCATCTGGTAACGGCAGCACTCAACGCGGTACAGAATATTGAGAAATGTGTTCGACGCTGTGGTTTGGACGTCGACTCAATTATCCTGGAACAGCTGGCATCCAGCATGGCAGTGTTGACCGAAGACGAGCGTGAATTAGGCGTTTGCATGGTGGATATCGGCGGTGGAACCACTGATATGGCCATCTTTACTGAAGGTGCCATTCGACATACGGCCGTTATACCGATTGCTGGTGATCAGGTCACCAACGATATTGCCATGGCGCTACGTACCCCGACGCAGCACGCAGAAGAGATCAAGGTTAAATACGCTTGTGCCTTAACGCAATTGGCCGCAAGCGATGAAATGATTAAGGTTCCTAGTGTGGGTGATCGTCCGTCACGCGACTTGTCGCGTCAGGCGCTCGCAGAAGTGGTCGAACCACGCTATGAAGAGCTATTTACACTGGTTAGAGACGAATTACGTCGCAGTGGCTATGAAGACATGGTTGCCGCTGGTGTTGTGCTCACTGGTGGCACCTCACGTATGGAAGGGGTCGGCGAATTGGCGGAAGAGATATTCCACATGCCGGTTCGTATTGCTTGTCCGCAAAACGTTAAAGGTTTAGCGGATGTCGTGCGAAACCCCATTTATGCGACAGGTGTCGGCTTATTGCACTATGCACTGCAAGAAGCGCGGCATGGGCAGGGTCTAGAAAGCCACGGGGGAGTCATTGCACCTCACAAAGGTCGCAACGAGCTCTCTCGACGTGATATCAAGGAAGACCATTCGGCGCTGGCCAGAATCAAGGGCTGGTTCAAAGGAAATTTCTGACAGGGCCGCAAGCGCGGTTCAGGAGACGGGGCTTATGTTTGAATTGGTAGATAACGCACCCTCAAGTAGTGCGGTCATAAAAGTAGTCGGTGTTGGTGGTGGTGGCGGCAATGCCGTCAATCACATGGTTGAAAGTAACATTGAAGGCGTTGAATTTATTTGCGCCAACACCGATGCCCAAGCGCTTAAACGCGTATCCGCAAAAACAGTATTACAGCTAGGTGGTGAAATCACCAAGGGGCTCGGTGCTGGCGCCAACCCTGAGGTAGGTCGTCAGGCCGCGATGGAAGATCGTGACCGAATCGCTGAGCTGCTTGAAGGCGCCGATATGGTCTTTATTACCGCTGGTATGGGCGGTGGTACAGGCACCGGCGGCGCGCCAGTGGTTGCGCAAGTTGCCAAAGAACTGGGTATTTTAACGGTCGCTGTCGTTACGCGGCCTTTCCCGTTTGAAGGCCCCAAGCGTATGCGCGCTGCCGAAGAGGGAATGAAAGAGCTCTCTCAGCATGTTGATTCGCTGATCACCATACCCAACGAAAAGCTTTTATCCGTACTGGGTAAAAGCGCGACGCTGTTAACTGCGTTTAGCGCTGCTAATGATGTATTGCTTGGCGCTGTTCAAGGTATTGCCGAGCTGATCACAAGCCCTGGTATTATCAACGTCGACTTTGCTGATGTGCGTACTGTTATGTCTGAAATGGGCATGGCAATGATGGGTACGGGCGGAGCTACCGGCGAGAACCGCGCCCGTGAAGCAGCCGAAAAAGCTATCCGTAGCCCGCTTCTGGAAGATATCGATCTGCATGGCGCGCGAGGCATTCTGGTCAATATTACGGCAGGCCCGGATCTGTCGATTGGCGAGTTCAACGATGTAGGTGCCACCGTTCAAGAGTTTGCTTCACAAGAAGCGACCATTGTCGTGGGAACTTCCATCGATATGGAAATGTCTGATGAGCTGCGTGTTACTGTTGTTGCTGCTGGATTAGATGGCGCGAAAGCTGCCAAAGCGACGACACGTGAACCTGCACGTCGCTCTTCTGCTGACTCTTCTGATTACCGTAAGCTACAGCAGCCTACCGTAATGCGTCAGCAAGCAACTGCCCGTGCAGAGGCGCCTGAACACGCGCCCAAACCGCGTCCGGAAAAGAGTCGCTCAGCCGATGCTGACGACTATCTGGACATACCTGCTTTCTTGCGCCGTCAGGCCGATTGATTGTTTCTATAGGTTTACCGGGCCAGCAAACGAGTGTTTTATTGGTTAAAACGCTCGTTTGCTGTTATAGTGAACACTGTTTGATAACTTTCCTTCCCCTACGGTACTACCGTCATTAGAGTTCGACCACTGCCCATGATCAGACAACGCACCCTACAAAACGTCATCCGCGCCACTGGAGTGGGTCTGCACTCCGGCAAAAAAGTCCACATGGCTTTGCGTCCGGCGCCGACAAACACCGGGATTGTGTTTGTTAGAACCGATCTGGAGCCTGTGGTACATATACCCGCACGCGCAGAGTTAGTGGAAGACACAACACTTTGCACTGCACTTTCACTCGAAGGTGTGAAAGTGGCAACGGTTGAGCATTTGATGTCAGCGTTTGCAGGACTAGGCATCGATAATGCTTACGTTGACCTAAGTGCTCCCGAAGTACCGATTATGGACGGTAGTGCCAGCCCGTTTGTGTTTTTAATCCAATCGGCGGGTATTCTTGAGCAGGATGCAGCAAAGAAATTTATACGTATCAAGCGTCGCGTCGCGGTTAAAGATGGCGATAAAGAAGCCGTTTTCCTTCCGCACCAAGGGTTCAAGGTCTCGTTCGCCATCGACTTCGACCACCCGGTTTTCGAACAGCAGAAACAAACCGCGCTTATCGATTTTTCGACGACCTCTTTTGTGAAAGAAGTTTCTCGGGCGCGCACCTTTGGGTTTATGAAGGATTTGGAGTTTTTGCGCTCTAATAACCTGGCCCTGGGGGGGAGTCTGGATAATGCGATCGTGGTTGATGATTATCGCATCGTCAATGAAGGTGGTTTGCGTTACGAAGATGAGTTCGTCAAGCATAAGGTGCTGGATGCGATCGGCGATTTGTATCAGTTAGGCTACAGCCTGATTGGTGAGTTTCACGGTACAAAATCTGGCCATGCGCTGAATAACCAGCTTTGCCGCGAATTGATGGCACAGCCTGATGCTTATGAAATCGTAACGTTTGAAGATGAAAAAGCCGTTGCGCCTATTTCGTACGCAGCGCCTGCAATGGCCTAACTGCCAAGCAGGAGTGTCAGATATTCGCTATGACGCGCTATCCAGGTTTCTCCTTTGATAGTGCTCAAGCTCGATAACTGGCCTTGATGATAAAAGCACCGTTCAGGCGGTGCTTTTGCGTTTCTGGCATTTGAAAAGTGCGCAAGGCGCGCGGCACGCTTATTTTGGTGCGTGAGACGCAAGGCGCTCTAATGCTTTACGCAGCGCAGGATTGTGCGTGTCGCTTGCGCACTCGCTGAGCGTTTTTCCCGCACTGGCGGATAAGTGTCGGGTATTACGCAAAGGTGCTTCAACTGGGCGGACGGGGCGTACTTTAAAGGTAAAGCCGTTCACAGCCTCAAAGCCTGGCAGTTGATGTAGCAGCGTCAACAGCCGCCGCTGTTCAAAGCGTAGCCATGTCAGCCAGCTTGCCTGCCCACTGATCAGGGTTAAGCGCCCATCGCGAAAGCCGCCGACAAAGATATGTGGGCGCATCTCTTCTGGCAGGTGGGCTCTTAAATGACACTGGGCCTGATCTATCAAGCGAGACTGGCGCATTAATTGGCCAATATCCCCTGACTTGTTTAGCAGACGGGCGATGGGCTGTGCGCGAGAACGCTTAACCTTTATACTCATACGCTTGAATCCTGGGGTAACCCCTCAATATATAGCCAAGTAGCGGCATCTACACGGATGCATTACTTATTTGCAGAGCCTAACACGCTCAGGAGCCAATCCACAGCATGTCCTCCACGCTTAACACCTTTTCTGCTTTGCCGCGACGTAACCGTCGCTATGGCTTGGCGCGTTGGTGGCTGGCGGGGCTCCTGGTAAGCTGCTTGTTGCCCAATAGTTTAGTGCCTTTTGATGCCATGCGGGGGGCTGAGCGTAACGTCTGCGTGTGTTTGTGGGTGCCGGCTATTTTACGTGCTCAATCGCACTGGATCGCCAAAAGGCGACGCGCGTTGCGCGGTTGGCAGCAGCGATTTAAACGTATCGCGGTGCAGCGCCACTTTTTACCTGTTTATGTTTTTATAAAGCGCCGGGTAGCCGCACACGATGTGCTTACCCAGCGCGGTCCGCCCGCTTAACTCACGGTTTTCTAAAACGTACTTTACTTGCCTTATACGGAACAGGGCGAAGCCCATTGGTTCGCTCAAGATGATTTGGAAATTTCATGATTAATAATTTGTTACGCAAGGTTGTTGGCTCCAAGAACGACCGTGAAGTAAAGCGCATGCACAAAAACGTTCGCAGTGTGAACGTGCTCGAAGCTGAGCATGAAGGATTAAGCGACGCTGAATTACAAGGTAAGACAGCGGAGCTGCGTTTGCGCCTGGAAAATGGCGAGACGCTGGATAGTTTGTTGCCTTCTGCGTTTGCGATTGTGCGAGAGGCCAGCAAGCGCGTCATGGGTATGCGGCATTTTGATGTACAGATGGTGGGGGGCATGACCCTGCACCGTGGTCGTATTGCTGAAATGAAAACCGGCGAAGGTAAAACGCTGGTAGCGACACTGGCCGTTTATCTCAATGCACTGCCTGCAAAGGGCGTACACGTTGTCACCGTCAATGACTACCTTGCCCGCCGTGATGCCGAGTGGATGCGCCCGCTGTATGAGTTTTTAGGGCTTTCTGTTGGGGTTATCTTTTCCGGTCAAACCGGGGAGGAGAAACGCCATGCATATCGGTGTGATATTACCTACGGTACCAATAACGAATTTGGCTTTGACTACTTGCGCGACAACATGGCGTTCTCTTTGGAGGATAAGGTGCAGCGTGGCCTGCACTATGCCATTGTCGATGAGGTGGATTCTATCCTGATTGATGAGGCGCGTACGCCGCTGATCATATCAGGTGCGGTGGATGAAAATACCAATCTTTATAACGTCGTTAATCAGCTTGCCCAGCAGTTGGAAGAGGGTGAGGTCTCGGAAGATGACGACCAGCCTGCAACCGGCGATTTTGTGCTGGAGGAGAAGCAAAAGCAGGTTGAGCTGACCGAGCAGGGGCATAACAGGGTTGAAGAGTTGATGCAGGCGGAAGGCCTTCTTAAAGAGGGTGAATCACTTTACGCCGCTCAAAACCTGAATTTACTTCAGCACATGCATTCTGCGCTCCGGGCACGCCATCTTTACAATAAGGATGTTGATTACATCGTAGTGGAAGACCAGGTGGTCATCGTTGATGAGCATACTGGACGGACGATGCCTGGCCGCCGTTGGTCGGAAGGGCTTCACCAGGCTGTTGAAGCCAAGGAAGGGGTCACCGTTCAGCGCGAGAGCCAGACGCTGGCATCCACCACCTTCCAGAACTATTTCCGCTTGTATGGAAAACTGGCAGGCATGACCGGTACTGCTGATACGGAAGCCTTTGAGTTCCGTCAGATTTATGGGCTTGATGTTATCGTCATCCCCACCAATCGCCCGTTAGCCCGTAAAGACCTTAACGACCTGGTCTACCTTAGCGCCGAAGAGAAGTACGAGGCGATTATTAAAGACGTTCAGGTCGAGACAGAGGCAGGCCGCCCGGTGTTGGTAGGTACGGCGTCCATCGAGACGTCTGAGTACCTGGCGCACTTAATGCGCGAAGCGGGGCTGAAGTTCAATGTCCTGAATGCCAAGCAGCACCAGAGTGAAGCCGAGATTATTGCTCAGGCAGGGCGTCCTGGCGCGATCACTATTGCCACCAACATGGCCGGTCGAGGTACCGATATTATGTTGGGGGGCAACTGGGAAGCTGACGTTGCCAAGCTGCAAAACCCAAGCCAGGCGCAGATTGATGCATTAAAAGCCGAGTGGAAGCAGCGTCACGATGGTGTGCTGGAAGCCGGTGGCCTGCACGTTATTGGTTCGGAACGCCATGAGTCTCGGCGCATTGATAATCAGTTGCGTGGACGTTCTGGCCGTCAAGGCGATCCAGGTTCAACGCGGTTCTTCCTGTCGTTGGAAGATAGCCTGATGCGGCTATTTGGTTCTGACCGCGTTAAGCGTCTCATGCAGGCATTGGGCCTGGAGCGCGGCGAAGCCATTGAGCACAAAATGGTATCTAACGCCGTTGAGCGTGCCCAGAAAAAAGTGGAAGGGCGTAACTTCGATATTCGTAAGCAGTTGCTTGAATATGATGACGTGGCAAACGACCAGCGCCGGGTTATTTACGAGCAGCGCAATGAGGTTCTGGCCTCTGATGACATTGCAGAAGCTATCGTGGGTATTCGTGAAGAAGTCATGGAAGACACCATTAACGACTTCGTTCCGCCGCAGAGTTTAGCCGAGCAGTGGGATCTGGCTGGGCTTGAAATGCACCTTAAGACAGAATTCAACCTGGATGCCCCGGTAGTCCAGTGGGCCGCTGATGATGAGCGCTTTAGTGAAGAGAAGCTGCGTGAGCGTCTGCAAGACATGCACCGTGACGCTTATGCGGCCAAGGTGGATGCCGCAGGCGCGACCCTGATTCGTCGTTTTGAGAAGCAGGTCATGCTTCAGGTTCTGGATACGCGTTGGAAAGAGCACTTGCAGTCCATGGACCACCTGCGTCGGGGCATCCATTTACGCGGCTACGCACAAAAGAACCCCAAGCAAGAGTACAAGCGTGAATCGTTTGAATTGTTCCAGCACCTGCTGACCAATATTAAAGCGGATGTCACCCGTATTCTGAGCCATGTTCAGGTACGTCAGCCTGAAGAAGTTGATGCGCTGGAGCAAAAGCGGCGTGAAGAGTTGGCCCGCGAAAAAGCCGCGGCCGCGAATCGTCACGATGATGCTTCTTCCAGTGAAAGCGGATTAAGCGGTGAAAACAGTGATGTGGCAAGCACTGAGCAGGACGCACGCCCTGTCCGTCGCGAAGGGCCGAAAGTCGGCCGCAACGACCCGTGTGTATGTGGTTCAGGTAAGAAGTACAAGCAGTGCTGCGGCAAATTAAGCTAATCAGAAGCGGTCTGGATTTAGGTAGAGGAGACGATCATGGCGGTGGGAAATAGTCCCTTTCCGGTGATGCCCCCCTTGGCTGGGGTGCGCTTGGGAAGTGCAATGGCGGGTATTAAAAAGCCGGGTCGTCGTGACATGGTAGTTATTGAGCTACCCGCCTCGGCAACCGTGTCTGGTGTGTTCACGCGAAATGCCTTCTGCGCTGCCCCGGTGTCGGTTGCCAAGGCGCATATTGAGCACTGCCGCGAGCAGGGCCAGGCACCGCGTTACTGGCTAATTAATACCGGTAATGCGAATGCGGGCACCGGCAAACAAGGGCTTCATGATGCCTACGCCAGCTGTAAAGCGGTAGCAGAGCAAGCTGGCGTTGCCGAGCATCAGGTGCTGCCTTTCTCAACGGGGGTTATCGGTGAACCACTTCCCATGGAGCACCTTTTAGCCGGTATCACGCCAGCGCTTGCGTCAGGTGCTGACAATAGTCAGGCGTGGCAAAATGCCGGTGAAGGGATTTTAACCACCGACACCCGAGCCAAAGGCGCCAGCGTTACCGCGAAGGTTAGTGACGGGTCAGTTACTATCAATGGCATCACTAAAGGCTCAGGTATGATTAAACCCAACATGGCGACCATGTTGGGCTTTGTCGTCACGGATGCTGCTATTGAACAGCCATTGCTGGATCGCTTGTTACGCGAGACGGTGGATGCCTCGTTTAACTGCATTACCGTGGATAGCGATACTTCAACCAATGATGCGTGCATGCTGGCAGCGACAGGCACGGGAACGGCGATTGAAGACGACGAGGATATCGCTGTCTTCCGTGATGCATTGCAGCAGGTAATGACGAGCTTGGCTCAGGCGATCATCCGTGATGGTGAGGGCGCGACAAAGTTTGTGACGCTCCAGGTTGATGGCGCAGAAAGTCGTCAGGAAGCGCTGGATGTCGCATTTACCGTCGCCCACTCACCTTTAGTGAAAACAGCGCTTTACGCCTCTGATGCTAACTGGGGGCGTATCCTGGCCGCAGTAGGTCGAGCGCCTGTGGCTGACTTTGACGTGGACCGCATTGTCATTGACCTGGCAGATGTTCGCTTGGTTGAAGAAGGTGGTCGTGCGGCTGGGTATACGGAAGCCGCAGGCAGTGCCGTCATGGCGCAAGACGAAATTACGATTCGCATCAGTTTAGGGCGCGGTCAGGAGAGTGCCACCGTATGGACCTCTGATCTTTCCCATGACTATGTGTCGATCAACGCAGACTATCGTAGCTAGTTAGCCAGTCACCGACTGGGTTTGGCAGTCATAAAGGGCTCACGCAGCGAGTAAGCGCCGGCACTGATCCGCCGGTGCGCACACAGTGGATAAAGACGTAATGAATGTAATGGTAAAACGACGAGTTCATGTTGCGGCAGCAGCCATCATTAGTGCCGATCAGAAGCAAGTACTGATTGCACGTCGGCCCTCGAATGTCGATCAGGGTGGCTTGTGGGAGTTTCCGGGTGGGAAGCTCGCGCCTTATGAAACAGGGCTTGAGGGTCTTAAGCGCGAGCTGCACGAAGAGCTTGGTGTTGAGATTGTACGTGCGCAGCCCTTGATCCGTGTGCATCACGAATATCCTGACAAGCATATTTTGTTAGATGTTTGGCAGGTTCACGAGTTTGCTGGCGAGCCCTTTGGTCGCGAAGGCCAAGCCGTGCGTTGGGTGCCGATGGAGGAGTTGGCTAATTATCCGTTCCCGGCGGCCAACCTGCCGATCCTGCGTGCTGTGATGCTGCCCACTGAATACCTGATTACAAAAGAAGAGGCTGACGAGGCGCGTTTTGATACGCTCCTGGAGCGGGCCTTGAAAGAAGACAACGTTCGCTTGGTGCAGCTGCGTGCCAAGCAGCTTGATGAAGCCGCTTATCTTAAGCGCGCTGAACGCGCCTTGCGCATGTGTCATGAGTATGGCGCCAAGCTTCTACTCAACGGCGAGCCTGCACTGCTTGAACACGTGGATGCCGATGGTATTCATTTAACCAGCGAGCGCTTGATGCAGTTGGATCGACGTCCGATTACCGAGCAAAAGTGGCTCTCTGCCTCGACACATGACCAAACTCAGCTCTCCAAAGCGGCGCTGCTGGGGTGTGATTTTGTGACGCTGTCACCACTTCGCACTACGCCTTCACATCCGGAAGTAGCGCCGATGGGCTGGCATGATTTTCAACAACTGGTTGAGCGTGCCGGAATGCCGGTCTTTGCGCTGGGTGGAATGACACGCTTTGATGCCAATCACGCCCGCGCCGTAGGCGCCCAAGGCATCGCCTCGATTCGTGATTTCTGGAAGTAAGAGGTTTGTTACTACTGACGTAATGGCGTAAGTCAGCGCTGAAGCACGTGCAGAAATAGGGTGCTAGAAAAAAACGCCTGCCAGATGATTTTGGCAGGCGTTTTTCCGTAAAAGACCGCGACGTTAAACTGGCCTATAGAGCGATAACGCTTAGTCGCGAAAGCGGCGGGTTAGATCGCTATAGGCATCGATACGGCGATCACGCAGGTAAGGCCAGATACGGCGAGTATTTTCGCAGCGCGCCATATCAATGGTCACAACCAGTTGTTCATCTTCTTCACCGGCATGGGCAAGTAGCTCGCCCTGAGGCCCACAAATAAAACTGCCTCCCCAAAACTGAATGCCATCGCCCACGCCTGAATGGTCGGTTTCAAACCCCACGCGGTTGGCAACAATCACCGGTAAGCCATTGGCGACGCCATGCGAGCGCTGGATTAACGTCCAGGCATCTTTTTGGCGGGTTTGTTCCGCAATATCATCGTTAGGATCCCACCCAATCGCCGTGGGGTAGAGCAGCAAGTCTGCTCCGGCCAAGGCCATCAGGCGAGCCGCTTCCGGGTACCACTGATCCCAGCACACCAGCACGCCCAAACGGCCAAGCGAAGTATCAATTGGTGTAAAACCTTCTGCGCGGCTCGCATCGTGGTCACCAGGGGTGAAGTAAAACTTCTCATAAAAGCCTGGGTCATCAGGGATGTGCATTTTTCGATACTGACCCACCCGGCCTTTATCTCGGTCGTATACCACCGCCGTGTTGTGATAAAGCCCTGGTGCGCGCCGCTCAAACAGCGAGCCGACCAGCACGATATCCAATTCGCGAGCAAGTGCGGCCAGGTGCTGTCCGGTCGGACCATCCAGCGGTTCGGCCAGGTCGAACAGGGCCGGATCTTCATACTGGCAGAAATAGTGGGTAGCATGCAGCTCTTGCAGCACGACAAGCTGAGCGCCACGTTTTACGGCATCACGAATGCCCGCTTCACTGGCTGCCAGGCTCTGTGCTTTATCGGGCCAGGCAAACTGTTGCACTACGCCAACCGTTAGGTCAGAGGTCACCTTGATAGACATCCTGGCTCCTTACTGATGAAAAGAGGTGGTGAGGGTGCCCTTGGGCAACTGCATGGTCAGGCAGTGTAAGCTGCCATGTTGACGAATAACGCTCGAACACTCAATGGGAATGAGCGCATAGTTGGGGAACGCTTCGGCCAGCGCACTGAGTGCTAACGTATCAGCCGGATCGCCGTAGGTTGGCACCAGCACCGCTTCATTAATAATCAAAAAGTTGGCATAAGTGGCTGGCAGCCGATGGCCGTCTTCAGGGTCAAAGCATGCCTGTGGCCAAGGCAGGGGGACAAGCTGGTAGGGCTCGCCGTTGCGTTGTCGAAATGCCTTTAACTCTTGCTCCATGGTGTGTAGGGCTGCGTAGTGCGGGTCTTGTGGGTCATCACAGCGCACATAAGCAATGGTCGATGAATTACAGAATCGCGCCAAAGTATCAACGTGGCTGTCGGTATCATCACCTTCTAGATGCCCGTGGGTTAACCAAAGCACCCGGTCGACGCCGAAATCATCGCCTAGCAAGGCTTCAACGTCCTGGCGTGTTAAATGCGGGTTGCGATTAGGATTGAGCAAGCAGGCTTCGGTCGTCAGCAGCGTACCCGCGCCATCGGTTTCGATAGCCCCGCCTTCCAATACCATATCGCGTGAAGCCACTGGGCACGCCCAGACGCCTGCATCGGCTAACGCCTGCGTCAGCCGATTATCGTTGCTGGCAGGGAATTTTCCGCCCCAGCCGGTGAAGGTGTAATCCAGCAGTAGCGGCTGGCCTTCATCATCAATAACGCTAATCGGGCCGTGGTCACGCGCCCAAGTATCATCGGTAGGCGCTACGATCAGCAATAGCTTATGAGCAGGCACACCATAGGCATCGAACGTTTTGCGTACGCGGTCACAGGTGGCTTGATCTGGCATGCTGATCACTAACTGCTGGTAACGAACGGTTGCCAGCACAATGCGTTCAAGCGTTGCTTCTATACGCGATAGAAGCGATGCCCAATCGCCATCAGGGCGTGGCCAGGTCAGCTGTAGACCATCCTGGGGGTGCCATTCCGGCAGCAAGCGATATGTCATATTGGCCAAGGTTAGGAAGTCTCTTGGTAACGTTATTTGAAGTAAAGCGCTCACCGATTTAGCCAGCGCAAATGGGCGCAATGTAGGGCGTCGTCGAAGAACTTGCAAGCGTTACGTGGTTTCAGGGAACGGGCCTGGAGTCTGTTACTCTAATGCCCGTTTGCACATGCAGTATGGCTAAAAAAACCGTACCATGAGCGCTTATTAATAAGGAATGACGCCATGCTTGATCGTTTGCCTTTTCTGGTGGGGCTGCGCTACGTGCGCGCCAAACGCCGGAACCACTTTATTTCTTTTATTTCACTAACATCGATGCTGGGCCTAATGCTGGGTGTGGCGGTACTCATCCTGGTGTTATCGGTTATGAATGGTTTTGACCATGAGCTGCGTACTCGTATTTTAGGAATGGTGCCGCACACTAAAATTGAAGCAACCGATGGCCTGGTGGAGTGGGAGGCGCTGGCAGACCGATTGACGCAGCGTGAGCACGTGATGGGGGCTGCACCGTATGTTGAGCAGCAGGGCATGTTTTCCGCGGGTGGCCGCAACCAGGGAGCCATGGTCAACGGTATTGATCCCGATTGGGAAGACCAGGTCTCGATTATTGGTCAGCATATGCGCCAAGGCACGCTGGCTGAATTAGTGCCAGATGAGTGGAATGTGGTGCTTGGCTCTATGCTTGCTCGCCAGCTGGGGGTGGGTGTAGGCGATCGAGTGACGCTACTGGTGCCGGAAGCTTCTATTACCCCAGCGGGTGTATTCCCACGGTTAAAGCGCTTTACCGTTAGCGGTATTTTCAGCGTGGGCGCCGATTTGGACGCCAATCTCGCTTACGCCAATATCGAAGATATGAAAACCCTTGCGCGCCTTGGCGACGCGGTAGGTGGTTTGCGCCTTGAGCTTGATGATCTGTTTATTGCGGGCAGCGAGACCCAGGCCATTGTGAACGACCTGGGACCAGGCTACCGCGGCAACGATTGGACGTACTCGCATGGCAACCTTTTCCAGGCCATTCAAATGGAAAAGCGCATGATTGCACTGCTGCTAACGGTGATCATTGCCGTTGCGGCGTTCAATATTGTTTCTACTCTGGTCATGGTGGTCACCGACAAGCGTGCCGATATCGCTATTTTGCGTACCATTGGTGCTACGCCACGCTCGATCATGGGCATCTTTATCGTACAAGGCATGGCCATTGGCTTGATTGGTATTGCGATTGGCGTTGCTGTGGGCATACTGCTGGCGCTGACAGTATCTGATCTGATCGGTTGGTTTGAAGCGGCCTTTGGGATTAAATTTCTGGATGCAGGCGTTTACTTTATCAGCGATTTGCCGTCCCAGCTTAGGTGGAATGACGTGCGCAATATTGTGTTGGCGGCCTTCGGTCTAACGTTTTTGTCCACGCTGTACCCAGCCTGGCGCGCTGCTCGCGTTCAACCGGCGGATGTTCTGCGCTATGAATAAGGATGCTTCCATGTCTACTACTGGGCCGTTAACGTCTATGCAGTCAACTTCCACGCCGTCCAACGCTACGCCAGCCGCAGCAGGGGGAGCGAACGAGCCGCCTGTTATGTTGGATTGCCAGGAGTTAACGCGGGTATATAGCGAAGGACCACAAGACCTGACCGTGCTTGATAAGCTTGAACTTTCCGTTCGTGCGGGCGAGCGGGTGGCGATAGTGGGTAGCTCTGGGTCGGGTAAAACCACGCTTTTAAACTTGCTGGGCGGTCTGGATCGCCCAAGCGATGGTCGGGTGGTGATCGCTGGTGAGCCACTTTCCAACTTAAACGAAGCGGCCTTGGGGACGTTTCGTAATCGCTACATTGGGTTTGTTTACCAGTTTCACCATTTGCTGGCAGAATTTACCGCCGTTGAGAATGCAGCGTTACCGTTAATTATCCGCGGTCAGTCGAAAAAAACCGCTGAAAAGCGCGCTATGCAGATTCTTGAGCGTGTAGGGATGAAGGCGCGGGCTGATCATAAGCCTGGCGAGCTTTCCGGTGGTGAGCGCCAGCGGGTCGCCATTGCGCGTGCCTTGGTAACAGACCCAAGCCTGGTGCTAATGGATGAGCCTACCGGTAACCTGGATCAAACGACGGCAGCCACGATTCTAGCCCTGATGGATGAGTTGGCCAAAGAGAGCGCGTGTGCGTTTGTTATCGTGACGCATGACGTGGGGCTGGCTGCACATCAGGACAGGGTGCTTAAACTGGACGCGGGCAAGTTGGTTGAGCAGCCTCGCGTGCCTTAATCATCGAACTCGGATTCGATACATGCCCGACGCCGCTGCCTGTTTAGGCGGCGGCGTTTCCAATTATGGGAGACATGCCAGCGCCAAATAAGGCGAATGCCGATATTGGCGGCCACTGCTAGCACAATAGCCGTAATAAATGAGCCAACAATCAGTGGCGGTACAATATCGTGCATTTGTTCGGCAATCCAGCGCGTTGAAATACGCGTAGGTGCTTCACGTGCCGGGGCTCCAAGCATATATGTGCCAATTCGATAGTTAAAATAAAAAATCAGCGGCATGGTGAGTGGGTTGGTAATCCAGACAAGGCCTACCGAAAGTGCTAAATTACAACGGCTTAGGCGAGCACCCACGGCAGCGACTACCATTTGAAATGGAATCGGTAGCATGGCGCAAAACAAGCCAACGCTAAAGGCGTTGGCAACGCTTCGCCGAGTTAAAAGCCACAGCCCGGGGTCGGCAATTAGCGGTGCTATAAAGCGTAGCGACCGCTGTCGCCGTAGCGTGTCGGGTCTGGGCATGTAGCGCTGCAGGAACCGGCGCGGCATGTCAGGTACTCTTGCCTATTAGTGCACCCTATTATCCATGTCGCGTAGCGCTTCGGCTATGCCAAGTAGATGAAGTTCTTAAGCCAAGGAGAGTCGTATGCCGTTTGGCATGGCGATACCGGCAGCGCTAGCGGCACTGTTAGGGGCAGTAATCGCGGGATTAAGCGGTATAACGGGGGCAATGAACCCCTTTGTTGGCGTTAGCTTATTGGGCGTGCTGCTACTGATGGCCTGGTGCGCCAAGGCGGCTTTCTGGCTATTGCTGGGTGGCTGGGTAGTGGTTGGCATTCATCAGGAGTGGGGCAGTCGCTTGCCCGAGGGTCTCAACGGCGAAGATGTCGTTGTGGAAGCAAGGGTGCTGAGCGTAACCCCGTTGGGTGATGCACAGCGGTTACTGTTAGCGGTAAAAACCTGTGAAGGACCTACCCATCACCCCGCTTGCGATACGCTTCACAAGGTCCGTGTAACGGCGTATAACGCGCCGACTTACTATGCGGGAGAGCAGTGGCGAATGACGCTACGTCTGCGCCCGCCTCGCGGATTTGCCAACCCTGGCACGTTTGATTTTGAACAGTGGCTCTGGCGAGAAGGCATTCATGCAACGGGGTATGTACGCCAGGAGCCAGCGCCGACGCAATTGGCCACGGCTGGGTTTTCTGTACGAAAGCTGGCGCTTGATGTGTTGGAGAGACAGCCACTTGGTGAACGAACGCGCCGCTGGCTCGCAGCCTTAACGCTGGGGGAGGGCAGCCAGCTAACCCAAGAGGACTGGTCGCTACTCAATGCCACGGGAACGACGCATCTGGTGGTTATTTCAGGCTTGCATGTGGGACTGGTGGCCGGGTTTGCGCTATTGCTGGCAAAGCTCATCGCACGGCTAACAACGCCTTTGAACTGGCGAATGCGCGTGTGGCCCTGGTGGGTGGCCGCGCTGGTCACCATCGGATATGCCTATCTGGCCGGTATGGAACCGCCCGCCATGCGCGCCATGGTCATGACGCTGGTAGGGCTGTGGGTGCTCAGTGGTCGACACTCCCCAGCCACTTGGCAGGCCTGGTGGCTGGCACTTGCCATTATTCTGCTGCTTGATCCGCTCTCTTTATGGCGCCCCGGGCTCTGGCTATCGTTTGTGGCTGTTGCCTGGTTGATCATTATTTGGCAAGGGCGCACGCGTCCAAAAGGGGTTAAAGGCTGGTGCTGGGCGTTGCTGCGTTCCCAGCTGTTACTGGCCCCGCTAATGGCCGCCGCCGTGCTGATCGCATTTGGACGTATGGCGCCGGGCGCGCCCATTATTAATATAATCGCCGTGCCCTGGGTAAGTTCAATCATGGTGCCGTTGGCGCTGCTGGGCTGGATATTTTCGCCTCTGCCGTGGCTGGGCACGGGCATGTGGTGGTTGTTTGAGCAAGCGCTGTCGGTTTTTTACGTTTTTCTGACCGTTACGTCAGAACGATGGCCGCTGTGGGAACCTGATCATGCGCTAGTGTACCCATTAAGCGGCGCTCTTCTTTTGTTGGCCTTATGCTGGGGGCTGCCAGGCGTGGTGTCCTGGTTGAAAGTGGGGGCTACGTGCCTGGTGGTATCGCTTGCCTGGTGGCTTCCGCTGGAGCAAATACCTAAAGGCACGTTGCGTGTAACGGTGCATGATGTGGGCCAAGGTCAGCTTATCGAGCTCCGCAGCCAGCAGTACCGGCTTTTATACGATACTGGGCCACGTTTTCAGGCAGGCTTTATGCCTCTGCAAACATTGTGGTCGCCAGGCCAGCGTTTTGATGAGGTGATTGTTAGCCATGCCGACAGTGACCATGCAGGCGGTATAGGCGCGCTACTGGAGAGCCATGCAGTCACGCACTGGCGTGCACCTCTAGGTGAAGCTCTACCGGTAACAGCCACCCCATGCGAACGTGGCCAGCAGTGGCAGCGCGATGGAATCACGTATCGGTTTTTATGGCCGCCTGCCGGGCCCAATGATTACTCGGCCAATGACCGCTCCTGTGTGCTGGAAGTCAGCGCGGGAGAGCATCAGTTATTAATTACCGGAGATGTCAGCCGTGATATAGAGCGGCGTTTTCTAAAAGATATTGATGTGCCGCTCAGCGTATTGGTCGCCGGACATCACGGTAGCCGCACGAGCTCAGGTGTTCAGTTTGTCCAGCATACGACGCCTTTGCATGTGATCTTTAGTGCAGGTCGCAATAATGCTTTCCAGCATCCGGTCGA
Organism: Halomonas sp. AOP22-C1-8; assembly: GCF_052378905.1. Lineage (NCBI taxonomy): Bacteria > Pseudomonadati > Pseudomonadota > Gammaproteobacteria > Oceanospirillales > Halomonadaceae > Halomonas > Halomonas sp. AOP22-C1-8. The sequence continues at coordinate 106,722 of NZ_JBQSYD010000003.1, forward strand.
TGATGTGGTACGCCGCTTCCGAGCGTATAAGAGCTGCCTGTGGAGTACCGGGCACGATGGGGCACTGCGGTTTTGGCTTCAAAAAGATCATCCTGTGTCTATTACACCAATGCGTTGGCCATCCGGTAGTGTTCAACATGGTGGCGTTAAGCGGTGTTGATGCGCCTCGCCATAAGGTAGAATCCAGCGCATTGCACACTATTGCCAGGAGCGCGTGTGACCGATTCAAGTTGGGTTATTTATAAACGGCTACTTAGCTACGTAAAACCACACTGGCAAGCATTTGGCTTGGCCGCTGTTGGGTTTGTGGTATATGCCGCATCAAGTACGGCACTTGCTGAGATGATGAAGCGGTTAATCGACGGTATCCAAAATCCCGATGCTGCTTTTCGGCTGTTTCTTCCGCTGTTTGTTATTTTGATGTTTGCTTCGCGTGGTGTAGGCACTTTTCTAAGTACCTACTATATGGCGTATGTAGGACGCTATGTGATCCACACGCTGCGCTGCGACGTTTTTGCCCACATGCTGCATCTGCCTGGACGGTTTTTTGACCAGCACTCAAGCGGTCACCTTGTTTCGCGCGTGACCTACCATGTAGAGCAAGTGGCGGGCGCTGCAACGAACGCTGTCACCGTTATTTTGCGTGAAGGCCTGTTTGTTGTGGGATTGGTGGGTTATTTGTTCTGGACGAACTGGATGCTAACCCTACTGTTTTTAGGGGTTACCCCCATTATTGGCGTGGTGGTGAGCTATGTCAGTAAGCGCTTTCGGCGTATTTCAAAACGCATACAAAGCTCGATGGGTGATGTCACTCATGTCGCTTCCGAAGGCTTGTCAGGCTACCGCGTTGTGCGCACCTACGGCGCTGAGGATTATGAAAAGCAACGGTTTGCACGGGTAAGCGAAGAGAACCGTAAACAGAGTATGAAAGAGGCAATGACGCGGGCGATAAGCTCCCCGGTTATTCTTATGCTGGTAGCGATATCCATGGCGCTGCTGGTGTGGCTGGCCATGGCGCCGGCGATAATGGCCAATATGACGCCAGGTGAGTTTGTTGCGTTTATTACCGCAGCGGCCTTGATGATCAAGCCGGTACGCCAGCTCACCGAAATTAATAGTGAAATTCAAAAAGGACTTGCCGCCGCTTCAGAGCTCTTTGGGTTGATGGATACAGCACCGGAACAAGACACCGGCCAGCGTGTGCCCAAGCGTCTAACGGGCGAGATGATGCTCGAAAATGTTGGTTTTCGCTATGCCGACGACCAGCCAAGCGTGCTGCATGACATCAATTTGCACGTCTCGCCTGGTGAGATGGTGGCGATTGTGGGTCGTTCAGGCAGCGGAAAATCAACCCTCGTTAGCCTATTGCCACGCTTTTATCGTCTTAATGAAGGGCGCATCTTAATCGATGGTGTGGATATCAATGAGTATGCGTTAGGTCCATTGCGTCAGCAGATTGGCTTGGTCACACAGCAAGTGACGCTCTTTAACGCCACGGTGGCCGATAATATTGCTTATGGCACGGCGAACCCTGATCGTCAGGCAGTTGAAGCTGCTGCCAAGGCGGCGTATGCCAGCGAATTTATCGATAAGCTGCCACAAGGTTATGAAACGGTGGTGGGTGAAAACGGGGTCATGCTATCGGGTGGGCAACGCCAGCGTCTGGCGATCGCCCGGGCGATTTTCAAAGATAGCCCGATATTGATTTTGGACGAGGCAACCTCCGCTCTGGATACCGAGTCTGAACGTTACATCCAAAAAGCGCTGGAGCACGTCTGCCAGGGACGCACGACACTCGTCATTGCCCATCGTCTGTCCACGATTGAGCGTGCAGATCGAATCCTGGTGATGGACCAGGGGCGTATTATTGAGCAAGGAGCGCACCAGGAGCTTCTGGACAAAGGTGGTGCCTACTCTGCGCTGTATCAACTTCAGTTTCAGGAAGCATAATGACGCTGGCGCAGCGCTGGCTTGAAGCGGGCTATCACAATAGCCCATGGCTATTGCCGCTAAGGCCATTGGGCGCGCTTTATAACTATGCCATGGCGCGTCGTGAAGCCGCGTACGTGAGTGGCCAAAAGGCCACATGGCGTGCGCCAGTGCCGGTCATCGTGGTGGGTAATATCACCCTGGGTGGAACCGGGAAATCGCCATTAGTGGCCTGGTTAAGCCGCTGGTTGGTCGCACAAGGTTGGACGCCGGGTATTGTCACGCGTGGTTATGGCGGTAAAGCCGAGCACTACCCGCTCCAGGTAACGCCATCGACGGATCCCGCGCAAAGCGGTGACGAGCCGGTTATGTTGGCTCAGCAAACCTTGTTACCCGTGGTAGCAGACCCCAAGCGTGCGCGTGGCGCTCAAGCGTTGGTCGATCTCGGTTGCGATATTATTTTGAGTGACGACGGGCTGCAGCATCTGGCGCTTGAGCGAGACATTGAGATCGTGGTGATTGATGGGGCGCGAGGGTTGGGTAATCGTCGCTGCCTGCCTGCAGGGCCACTGCGTGAGTCGCCCGAACGTTTAGCGCGTGTAGATGCGGTGGTTGTTAATGGTGAAATAGTGAATGGTGAAATAGCGAAGGGAGACATGCGCCAATCACTTTCGGTGAGCGCCACTTCCATGCAGCTAATGCCGATAAGTTGGCGGCGCCTAAATGATGGCAAGCGCTTTCCGCTGACACCGCTACCTTTTAGCGAGCCGGTGTTTGGCGTGGCCGGTATCGGACACCCCGCGCGCTTTTTTACTACATTGCGTGATTTAGGCGTAAACGGTGAGATGCTGGCGTTGGCAGACCATCAGCGTTTTAGTGCGGATATATTTGCTCCGGCGAAACAGCGGCCCGTGGTCATGACCGCCAAAGATGCGGTGAAATGCATGGGAATTGCGCCACCCAATAGCTGGATATTAGAAGTGGAGGCAACGCTTCCATTAGAATTTGAACATTGGCTGGCAGCCAGGCTGTCAGCCCTGTCCTGAAGGGGATGCATAAATGGATAAGGAACTGCTGGCAATGCTGGTTTGCCCGTTATGTAACGGCAAGCTTAAATACGACCGCGAAGCGCAGGAACTGGTTTGTCTTTATGACGGTCTAGCGTATCCGATACAAGAAGGTATCCCGGTTATGCTGCCTGAGGAAGCCCGGGTAATGGACGCTGACGAAAAGCTCCCAACCTCACCAGGTCGCACGGGAGACCTGTAATGACGTTTCCTGCATTTATAGCCGTTGTGCCTGCCCGCTATGGTTCAACCCGGTTGCCAGGCAAGCCTCTGCTGGATATTGCTGGTGAGCCTATGGTCGCCCATGTATGGCGGCGTGCCTGTCAAAGCCAGGCCGCTCGTGTGGTTGTTGCGACCGATGATGAACGTATCCGTGATGCGATGCTGCCGTATGGGGCTGAGGTCGTCATGACGCGCGATGATCACGCCTCGGGGACGGATCGGCTTGCCGAAGTCGCCCAGATCCTTTCTTTGGGTGAAGACGAGCTAGTGGTGAATGTGCAGGGTGACGAGCCGCTCATTCCGCCCGCGTTAATCGACCAGGTGGCACTGCGCTTGGCCGATGACGCAGAAGCCTCCATTGCGACGTTGGCTGAGCCGATTAACGATGTAGCATCACTCTTTAATCCCAACGTGGTCAAAGTAGTGCGCTCATTGCAGGGGCGGGCGCTGTATTTCTCACGTGCGCCCATCCCCTGGGATCGTGAGCAGTTCAAGCAGCAGCCTGCACTGCTTGAAACGGATGCATGGCTGCGCCATATCGGGATTTATGCCTACCGCGCGAGCTTTCTAGCCGCCTATCGGGACTGGCCAGCCTCGATGCTGGAGCAGTTAGAGCAGCTTGAACAGCTGCGTGCTTTGCAGCATGGCCATTTAATTCAGGTGGCATTGGCGTGCGAGGTTAACCCGGCAGGTGTCGACACGGCGGAAGATTTAGCTCGTGTTCGCGCGCTGTTAGCGCCATCTGGTTAATACTTTTCAACGTACAGGGAGCGCGTTGTGACGCGGGTACTTTTTGTCTGTTTAGGAAATATTTGTCGCTCGCCCACTGCCGAGGGCATTTTTCGACGTGCGCTGGAAAACGCAGGTATGAGTGAATGTGTCAGTATTGACTCTTGCGGAGTAGGTGCTTGGCACATCGGGAAAGCACCCGATTCGCGCGCTCAATCAGCAGCCAAGCGGCGAGGTATTGACCTGAGCCAGCTATGTGCCCGGCAGTTGACCGCAGAAGATTTTCTGGCATTCGATTATGTACTGGGCATGGATAACGGCAATCTGCGGGCAATGCATGCCTTGAAACCTGCCGAAAGCAACGCTTATGTCGGGCTTTTTCTGGAGTTCTCTGGAACGCCGGGAGCAGAGGTTCCAGACCCTTACTATGGCGGTGAGCAGGGATTTGAAGACGTGCTTGATATGATCGAAACGGCGTCACAGGGGTTAATCCAGCACCTGAAAAGTGACCGCGTGTGACAGCTTCAGCCCTTAAAAACTCGGCTTGTCTCATTAACGAACGCGTGGATCTGTCATCGTCCAATACGTTACGTTTGCCCTGCGTGGCTGATTATTACGCTGAACCCACCACGCTAGGTGCCTTACGCGCGACGCTTGCTATCGCCCATCATCAGCGCTGGCCGGTAACGCTTTTGGGCGGAGGGAGCAACGTGCTTTTGCCGCCGCACTTAACAGGGATTGCGATACGCCCGGCACTACGGCAGTGGTGGCTGACCTCGGCGGGTAATAATGTGCTGGCGCATGCGGGGGCTGGTGTTAACTGGCATACGCTGGTGCTTAATATGGCGGCCCGAGGGCTCTGGGGAATTGAAAACCTGGCGCTGATTCCGGGTGATTGTGGCGCAGCCCCCGTGCAAAACATCGGCGCCTATGGCGTTGAGCTTACCGATAGCCTTCAGGCCGTGCAGGTCATGGAGATTGCGACAGGAAGCACGCGTTGGCTTGAGAATGCCGAGTGTGCGTTTGGCTACCGCGATAGCCTTTTCAAGGGTGCGCTGTGTGATCGTGTCGTGATTACTCGGCTGGTATTGCGGCTTTCCAGGCAGCCCGCACCGAAGGTTCACTATGGCGATCTTGCCTCGCGCTTGCCGAATGCGCCCACCCCGTTGGATGTTGCAGAGGCAGTGGCAGCTATTCGTCAGGAAAAATTGCCAGACCCGGGGCAGCTTGCCAATGCAGGCAGTTTTTTCAAGAATCCCATTGTTTCAGATCAGCAAGGGCAGACGCTATTGGCCCGCTATCCTGACATGCCACATTTCCCTTTAGGCGAAGGAAAGACCAAATTGGCGGCCGGTTGGTTGATTGATCAGTGCTGTCTTAAAGGTGTATGTGAGGGCGAATTTGGCGTGCATGACCGCCAGGCGTTAGTGTTGGTTCATTTTGGCGGCGGTGACCGTAAGGGATTGCTGCGCTTTGCAGGCAAGATTATCGACCGTGTGCATGCTCGTTTTAACGTACGGCTGGAGCCAGAGCCACGCTTGGTTCAAGGTTGATAAATACATGAGCACTAACGCATAAAAAAACCCCGCCAGGCGGGGTTTTTTTTACGCAGTCAGCAAATTACTCTTTGCTGGCTTCTTGTGCCTGCTTGCGCAGCTCACGAGGGTCGTTATGCGCACGGGTGCGGCGACGACGCGGCTTGGGTGCTTCTTCAGCCACTTCTTCGGCGACAGGTGCGTCTACCGGTTTAGCGGCGTGTGGCGCAACGTCAACGTTAGTGGCGTCAGGCTGCACATCTTCCTGGGCAAGCGATTTGTCGGCAGGTACGTTATCCGCAGGTGTGCTGCTTTCTACAGGTTCCTGAACAGGTGTAGCGTCTGCCAACGCATTGACCGGTGCCAACTGTTGGGGGTCATCGGCTACGCCGCTTTCGGCCAATTCAGTGGGCGATGGCGCGAGCGTAGTATCGACGTCGCTACTTGCGTCGCTTTCGAGCTTTTCATCGGTCTGCTGCGGAAGAGATATGACATCGTCACTCTTCGCTTCATCTGCCGTTTTCGGCTCATCTTCCGAGACCGGTGCGCTTTCAGGCTCGGCAGCTGCGGGCGTCTCTTGCTGGGCCGGTGCTGTTGCTTCAGCTGACGCATCGTTATGCTCGGCGACTTTCGGAGAGGGTTGTTCCGCTTTAAGTGTTTCGGCGGGTTCAACTGCCGCTACCGGAGTCGTTTCGTCAGCAGCGCTAACGCCGGTATTTTCCGCGTCTTGAGGCTTGGCACTTTCCTGAGCTGCTGCTTGAGATGGTGCTTGAGAAAGTTCCTGAACGGTTTCCTGAGTGTTTTCCTCAGCGGTCGCTTGATGCGATTGGCTGTCAGCGTGATTGCTATCTGCAATGCTGCTGGCAGGCGAAGCTTCGGCTTGTGTTTCAGGCAACTGCGCAGAGGCTTCAGAAAGGCTTTCGTGAGCGACTTCCTGTTTCGGCGCTGCAGCTTCGGGCGTTTCCGTCGCTGGGGCTGTAGCGTCTGCGTGCGTTGCCTCTTCGGCTGCCTGGGCCTGCAGCTTTAACTGCTCGGCTTCCGCCTGAGGGCTGACTGCCTGCTTGCGTGAACGGTTGCGCGGGTTGTTGCGTGTACGCTTCGGTTTGCCATCATCCTGGGGAGTCGGCTGTTCTGCGTTGTTTTGCGCAGCTTCTTTTGCCGGTTTATTGTCGCGTTGAGCCTCTCGACGCGACTCTTTTTGAGGCGCTTTCTTCGATGTATCCAGACTTTCGTCTTTTGCGGGAGAGGTCTCTTTCTGATTCTGGCGGCTGTTTTTGCTGCCACTCTCCTGCGTTTTAGTATCGTCCTGCTGCTGGTTCCGGCGACGATTGCGAGTGCGAGAAGGGCCGCTGCGCTTATCGTTGGCTTCTTCGCTGGCATCGACATTGGCATTTCGCGACGGGGTCTGCCGCTGATCTGCCTTGCTGTTTTCGGTGCGCTCGCTACGGGCAGGACGCTGTTTCGTCTCACTGCCTAATGGGGCCGGTTTCTGTTGGCTGCGCTCGGCTTGTTTACGTGGCGTAGGCGCTTCTGGCTTGCTAACAGGGGCTTCGGCTGGGCTGTTGTCATCGCTGCCCAGTAGCTTTGCAAACCCGCGGATAAAGCGCCCAATAACGCTGGGTTGCTCATCGTTGGTAGCAGGTACGGTGGCCTTGGCTGCTGCTGGCTCGTCCGTCTGTAGTGAGGCGGGGGCGGGGGCATTATGAGCAATGCTCTTAACTGCCGCTTCAGCGCGCTGTGTGGGCGGCGCGAAGTTGGGGTTGGGCTCTTTGCCTACTTCGGTATCGGTAGATAGCTCGAAGCTTGACAGTGTTTGAGTGTCATCTTCATCTAAATGGTCATCGCGTAAACGCTGCACGTCATAATGAGGCGTATGCATTTCCGGATTGGGTAGCAGTACAACGCGTACCTCTTGGCGTGACTCAATATCGGCCAGTACGCTACGTTTTTCATTGAGCAGGTAGGTAGCAACAGGTACGGGCAGAATCGCACGAATTTGTGCGCTACGCTCTTTCATGGCCTCTTCTTCGATAAGGCGCATGATCGAGAGTGAGAGCGAACGGACATCGCGGATGGTGCCCTGACCATTACAGCGCGGGCAGACCACACCGCTGGTTTCGCCCAGTGAAGGGCGCAGGCGCTGGCGAGACATCTCCATCAAGCCAAAGCGTGAAATGCGCCCAATCTGTACCCGTGCGCGGTCAAGCTTCAAAGCGTCGCGCATGCGGTTTTCGACTTCGCGCTGATTGCGTGCCGGGCCCATGTCGATAAAGTCAATCACCACCAGGCCGCCAATGTCCCGAAGGCGCAGCTGGCGGGCGATTTCATCGGCCGCTTCAGAATTGGTCTGAAGGGCGGTTTCTTCAATATCGCTGCCGCGGGTCGCTCGGGCGGAGTTGATGTCGATTGAAACCAGTGCTTCGGTATGGTCGATAACGATCGAGCCGCCAGACGGGAGTTTTACCTCGCGCTGATAGGCTGTTTCGATCTGTGACTCAATTTGAAAGCGCGAGAAGAGCGGCACTTCATCCGCATAGAGTTTGATTTTTTGCTGATATGACGGCATTACCTGACGGATAAAGCCTAGTGCTTCAGCATGAATCTCAGGGCTGTCAATGAGCACTTCGCCGATATCCTGGCGCAGGTAATCCCGCATGGCCCGGATAATAACGTTGGATTCGCGGTAAATCAGGAACGGAGCAGGGCGCTTGGCGGCCTCTGTGGTGATTGATTCCCACACCTGGGCCAGATAATCCAGGTCCCACTGAAGCTCTTCGGGATTACGGCCAATGCCCGCCGTGCGCACGATGAGACCCATCTTGTCAGGTACGGTGAGCTGACCCATGGCGTCTTTTAGCTGGCTGCGCTCTTCGCCCTCAATGCGGCGAGAAATACCGCCTGCACGAGGGTTGTTGGGCATAAGCACCAAAAAGCGACCTGCCAGGCTAATAAAGGTCGTTAAGGCTGCGCCTTTGTTGCCGCGCTCTTCCTTGTCCACCTGCACGATAACTTCCTGGCCCTCTTTCAGTACCTCTTTAATACTGGGGCGGCCAGATACGTCTTTAAGAAAGTATTCGCGGGAGATCTCCTTGAGCGGTAGAAAACCATGGCGCTCTGCACCAAAGTCAACGAAGGCCGCTTCAAGGGAGGGTTCCACGCGGGTAATTTTGCCGCGGTAAATATTGGCTTTTTTCTGCTCTCGTGCACCTGATTCAATATCCAAATCGTACAGGCGTTGTCCATCAACCAGCGCGACCCGAAGCTCTTCGGGTTGGGTCGCATTGATAAGCATCCGTTTCATGTTGTCTCGCATAGCGTTGCGCGCCGACGGACCGTCTAAGGAGTGACGTAGACGAATCGGTGGGTGCTGCGTGCTTGTGCTCGGCGCATGGTTATGCTGACGCGGCAAGCCAGGAAGGTTTTAACCGACCCGGCTGACAGGTTGAGTACGTGGCGGAGGCAGGACGTGTTTCGGTGGCTGTCACGTCCATCCGGCCCTGCTGACACCGCCTACACCTAGCATTCATCGATTCGTCAACGCCGGCCGTCGGCACAGCGTTGAACTTGTCGCCCAGAAGTGACCAGCGCCTTGTGACGAAAAGACGGGGCAGTTCTGGGCGTGGCGTTTTATTCAGCATTCGCTTGCCGTTTTGGGCTAAGCGTTAGCAAATCTGTCGACATCATACGGGCGACAGAGTGACTGCATTTTAATACGTTAAGATTCGGGCAATGCGTACACTGGCGCCGCTTCTTGTGCTCAGGCCTGCGTGTTAGTCGGGCAGGCGCTTTTAGCTAAACGTGGTAGTAGCACTTGTGAAAACTGTAATACTCGACAAGCTGCCCACGCTTAGTAGTGAACGATTTGGAATATAACAGTAAAGACAACTACCAGCAATTGACGCAATGCCCTTGGGTCTACGTTAGAATGCCGTTTTTAGCCTGGCATCATAGAGACACAGCAGGAGTGCGCGGCAATGGCCGAAGGGCGTGAAGTACAGTGGGTGGATATCGCCCCTGAACAGGCAGGTCAAAGAATTGACAATTTTTTGATGACTCGCCTGAAAGGTGCTCCTAGAGCATTGATATACCGCATCGTGCGTAAAGGTGAAGTGCGGGTTAATAAAAAGCGCGTCAAGGTGGACTACCGTCTCCAGGCGGGTGACCTGGTCCGGGTGCCGCCATTACGTTTGGCGCCGCGTGAGGCGGTGAAGGAAGTCAGCGATAATTTGCGTGACGTGTTAGTAGGTAGCGTCATTATGGAAGGCCCTGACTGGATGGTGCTTAATAAGCCTTCTGGCTTGGCGGTGCATGGGGGGAGCGGGGTTAAAATCGGGTTGATTGAAGCACTGCGTCAGGTGCGGGATGATTTGAGCTTTTTGGAGCTTGTTCATCGGCTTGATCGCGATACCTCTGGCTGCTTGTTGCTGGCAAAGTCTCGTGATGCCTTGGTGACACTTAACGAGTCGTTAAAAAAACATGGCATGGACAAGCGTTATCTGGCGCTTGTGAGCGGTCGCTGGCCTGCACGTAAAACCTATGAAAGTGCGCGTCTTGACCGATTCGACGCAGGCAACGGTGAGCGTAGAGTGCGGGTAGATCCAAACGGCAAGGTATCGCGCACCCATTTTGCGGTTGTTGAAACCTTTGAGAAAGCCACGCTGATTGAAGCCGAGCCGGTGACCGGGCGAACACATCAAATTCGCGTTCATGCGACTCATGCGGGGCATGCGCTGCTTGGGGATGATAAGTACTCGACACGTGAAAGTGCGCACTTGACGAAACAGCTAGGCGTTAGTCGTCTGTTTCTGCATGCCCGCTCGCTAACGTTTCCGGAACCTACCAACGGCCGCCCAGTGACCGTTAAGGCGCCGTTGCCAGAAGTTCTGGAAGACGTGCTCAAGCGTGCTCGGCAATAAATGTACGGGCAGTGAAGTAATAAGGGGCGGTAATGCGTTACGAGCTGATTATTTTTGATTGGGACGGCACCCTGATGGATTCGGTGTCGAAAATTGTTGCCTGTATGCAGGCAGCGGCCCAGGAGGCTGAGTGGGGCGAGCTGGACGTCGCGGCCATTAGAGATATTATCGGCCTGGGGCTCCCTGAAGCCATCGCCACGCTGTGTCCGGGCATCGGTCCTGCTCAGGCTGAACGCTTGCGTCAGCGCTATGCACATCAGTTTGTGCATGGAAACACAACGCCCATGCCGTTTTTTAATGGGGTCGAGGCGCACGTAGCGCGACTTCGCGAGCGCGAACAGCAGCGTTTGGCCGTTGCCACGGGTAAAAGCCGCCGTGGCCTTGATCGGGTTTTCACTGAAACGGGAAGTGGGGGCTGGTTTCATGCTAGTCGCACTGCAGATGAAACACGTTCAAAGCCACACCCACAAATGCTGAATGAGTTGCTTCTAGAACTTGACGTTCCCGTGGAGCGTGCAGTGATGGTAGGCGATACGGAATATGACCTGGAAATGGCGCGGGCCATCGGCATGGATCGTGTGGCAGTAACGTACGGTGTTCATACGCCAGCGCGGCTAGCGGCAAGCCAGCCCAAGTGGGTCGCTCATAACGTTGAAGATCTTTTTGGCTGGCTGCATGGATAGAGGATGCGACGTTGGGTGGATGGTCCATCATCTGGCGTCCCTAAACTCAAAAAAGGATGCTATATGAGTGATGATTGGCGCCGCAGTGATGCCAGCGGATACCAACAGCCTGAGGACAACCCTACGCCTGATCGTTCAAGTCAGGATCGCTGGACGCAGGGTCCTGACGTGGCGGCTTATAAAGATGAGGCTGCTGCGGTGGGGGCGGCAGGCGATGATGCTGAAACGCTGCGTGAGCGGCAGCGCTTGGCCCAGGTTGAAATGATGGATCGCTGGATTGGCGGCGTGTTAACGGAGCAGCGTCGTACACGGCGTTGGAAGTTGTTTTTCCGTTTTATGACGCTCTTTTTGGTACTGGCGTTCGTCGCGACTGTTGTATATAACGCTTTTTGGGCCGCAACGGGCGATGCGTCTACCCTGCAGCGTCACTTGGGCATCGTAGACGTTAATGGTGTTATTGCCAGTGATGCTCCAGCGAATGCCGAGCGTATCATTCAGGGATTAAATCGCGCCTGGGAATCAGATAATACCGAAGCCGTTGTGCTGCATATTGATAGCCCTGGTGGCAGCCCGGTTCAATCGCAGCGTATTTATGCGGAAATCATGCGCCTGCGCGAACAGGGTGATAAGCCGATTCTGGCGGTTATCGAGGATATCGGTGCGAGTGGGGCGTATTATATCGCCTCGGCAGCCGATGAAATCATTGCTTCACCGGCAAGCCTGGTGGGCTCGATTGGGGTTATTTATGCAGGGTTTGGCTTTCAGGATGCGATCAGCCAGATAGGCGTGGAGCGCCGTGTGTTAACGGCGGGCGAGAACAAGGCATTTTTGGACCCGTTTCAGCCGCTTGATGAAGAGGCGCAGGCATTCTGGCAGAGTGTGTTGACGCAAACACATCAGCAATTTATGAATGACGTTCGTGCTGGGCGAGGCGATCGGCTAAGCGACCAGCCTGATATATTCTCTGGGCTTATCTGGAGTGGCGAGCAGGCGCTTGAGCTTGGCCTGGTGGACCAACTGGCAAGCCTTGAAGAAGTGGCGCGCGATCAGGTGGGGGAGGCGAGTTGGGAAGATTATACGCCGCGCCTTGACCCGTTCGATCGGTTGACGCGACGCTTTTCCCAAGTGGCGGCGGAGGTGCTTGGCCTTAAAGCGGCTCACTCGCCGCTACGCTATCAGGCACAATAAGCTCGAGCTTAACCGTCAAGTGGGTCCATGCCCACTTGGCGTAGCATATTACACAGCGCAATAAGCGGAAGCCCAATCAGGGCGTTCGGATCACGCCCTTCTAGCGCCTCAAATAGCGTGATGCCCAGTCCTTCCATTCGAAAGCTGCCAGCGCTGTCCAGTGGCTGCTCAAGGGTGACGTAGCGCTCAATTTCGCGTGTGGTCAGCTGCCGAAAGATAACGTCGAAAGGCTCTATGTGGGTGTAGTGGCGTTGCCTTTGGGTATCAAGCAGCGCTAACCCGGTTAAAAAAGTAACGCGCTGACCTGAAAAACGCGCCAGGTTGGCGCAGGCGCGTTCCTGGGTGTGAGGCTTGCCCAGTATGTCGCCTTCAAAGAGTGCTACCTGGTCTGAGCCGATGATGTAGTGATTGGGGAAGTGGGGCGCCACGGCGTTGGCTTTGCTGAGCGCTAAACGATGTACAAGTGCCCTGGGGGACTCATTGGCACGAGGTGTTTCGTCAATATCAGGCGAATAGCACTGATAGGGAAGCTGTAAGCGTTCCAACAGCTCTCGTCGCCAGCGCGAGCTTGAGCCCAGCACCAGCGATGCGTTTTGAGTAAGCGGCACGCCATTTCTCCTAAGCGATTTGGAATAAAAGGGGAGTGTAGCGAAAGCCAGCGGGCGTGCCTAATTTGCGGGTGTGGGCGATAAGTCATGGGGAAATGTGCGATAAACCATGAAGAATTGAGTTGAAGCTTTGACACCAGCGGGGGGAGTGCCTATCATTGCGCGCCTATGTTGACCTCACAACTCCCCAGCCGGGTTGAGCCTTATAAGCTTGCAGCCCGCCGCGAACGACTAGAAGGCGTAGTGGCACTGAATTCGTTGCCACGGCTTGCCGAAGAGGCAGGTGACCAAACGGGCGACTGTCATGTTGTCCTTGAGTTTGGTGTGGATGCCCAAGGTCGTCGTGAAATTCGTGGCCATTTGCAAGCGACACTGGCATTGCCATGTCGTCGTTGCCTGGTGCCGCTGAGCCAAGACGTGTCCAGTGACTTCCTGCTTGGAATGATCAGTGACGAGGCCTTGGCCGCCGAGCTGCCTGCCAGTCATGAACCGGTGCTGGTGGAAAAAGAACAGCTGGATCTACTAACGGTAGTGGAGGATGAACTTATCCTCAGTCTGCCGCAGGTGGTCTATCACGATGAGACCGAATGCCATGTCTCGGCGGAGCAGCTGGTCAGCAAGACAGACGGCACGTCAGAAGAAGCGACGCCGGCCACGAACCCTTTCGCAGTGCTTAATGCCTTAAAGGGCAAAAAGTAAGCGTTATTTACCCTACACACCCTGGAGTAAACACCCATGGCAGTTCAAAAGAACCGTAAGACTCGTTCCAAGCGCGGTATGCGTCGTAGTCACGACGCGCTGAGCGCGCCGACGCTGTCTCAGGACAAAGAAACCGGTACGACGCACCTGCGTCACCATGTCGCTGCAGATGGTTTCTACCGTGGTCGCAAGGTGGTTGAGGTATAAGCCTTAACTATCTTGTTAAGCGGCCAAATAGAGTGGGTGCTGCATGCGCCTAGCGATTGATGTGATGGGAGGCGATCAAGGCTCCCATGCGGTTGTCGAAGGCTCTGCAAGAGCAGTGATTGAACATCCTGGTCTTGAATTGACTCTGTTTGGTCCGCGTCAGCATATTATTGCTGAGCTTTCACGCTTGCCGCAGCCTCTGGCTGCGGCAGCGTCACGTTTAGCGGTTAGTGATGCCCCTTTAAGCATCTCTCAGGCCTCCAGTGCTGCCTGGGCGCTTCGTCATGGCCAGGCAAGCAGTATGGCGTGTATGTTGCGGAGTCTTCGGCTGGGCGAGTCAGTCGCTGGCGTAAGTGCGGGCAATACGGCTGCGTTGGTCGCGCTTGCTCGTCGTGAGCTGGGAACGCTTAAAGGTATTTCACGGCCTGCCATTAGTACTGCGATTCCGGCCCGTTATGGCCGCCGCTGCTATTTACTGGATTTGGGTGCGAACGTGGATTCGCCCGCGCACCGGTTGGTTGATTTTGCCGTCATGGGTGCTGCCATGGCGCAGTGCGTTGATAATGTAAGCCTGCCCCGTGTCGCGCTGCTTAATGTGGGGGCGGAAGCTACCAAGGGGAGTGCGAATGTGCGCGAAGCAGACCGGCTTCTGCGCGAATATCCTGATGCGTCCGCCTTTGCCTATCAGGGGTATGCCGAAGGTGGTGATCTTTTTGAAGGCAAGCTTGATGTGGTGGTGTGTGATGGCTTTGTCGGGAATGCCGTACTCAAAGCAAGCGAAGGTTTGACTCGTATGCTGGTTGAGCGTGTCCAGATGGCGTTTGAATCGCGCCTAAGCGGTCGTTTGGCAAGCCTACTGGCCAAGCCTGTGTTGCGCTATCTAAAGCAAGAATTAAACCCTGTGCGCTACAATGGAGCAAGCCTGCTTGGTTTGAAGGGCATCGTGGTGAAAAGCCATGGTGGTACCCAAGCAGAGGGTTTTTATTATGCGATCCAGCGTGCTGTACATGAGGTGGAGCATAATCTACCCGCGCGTATGGCAGGGCGTTGGGAGCGCCGTTAATACCATTTTCAGTTATTAAGGAAGGCGCTTATGTGTACGCCATGGTGTAGGTTATGGGCGCAGAGTGCTACTAGGTAAAGTGCTCGATAATAAAAGGTTAGAACTTATTTTGCGGGCTATGGGTGACAGCAGGATGTAGCCATAGCCACGCTTATCGCTCAAATGAGCAAATGCCTAAAGAGCAAAGGTGAACGACATGTCTCAACCCCTTGCCCTCATTTTTCCCGGGCAAGGCTCTCAGCAGCTTGGAATGCTGCGTGAGCTAGCCGAACGCTATAGTGTAGTGGGAACAACATTTGAGGAAGCTTCGGATGCACTTGGTTACGACTTGTGGAAAGTCGTCCAGGAAGGCCCCGAGGCCGCGCTAAACGCGACCGCTTGCACGCAGCCTGCGCTGCTTTCTGCTAGTGTTGCAATTTGGCGGGTGTGGCAGGAGCTTGAAGGGCCTCGGCCTACTGTCATGGCCGGGCACAGCCTGGGTGAATATAGCGCCATGGTGTGTGCGGGTGTGATGAGTTTTGCTGAAGGCGTTCAGCTGGTTCGCCTTCGCGGCGAAGCCATGCAGGACGCTGTACCGGTCGGTGAGGGCGGTATGGCGGCTATTCTCGGCTTGGAAGATAGTGCGGTTGAAGCCGCTTGCGCCAGTGCTGCGCAGGGGGATATTGTTTCGGCCGTTAATTATAATTCGCCGGGCCAGGTCGTAATTGCCGGAAGTGCCGCTGCGGTTGAGCGGGCGATTGTGGCGTGTCAGGAGGCGGGTGCCAAGCGTGCAATGGCGCTGCCGGTTTCGGTGCCTTCGCATTGTGAACTGATGCGTCCAGCTGCCGAGCGTTTGGCCGCCGCTATGGAAAGTGTCGAATTTCGAGCGCCACGTTACACGGTTATTCAAAACGTAGATGCGCAGGCGCATGCCGACATTGATACGCTGCGTACGCGGTTGATCGAGCAGCTTTATCAGCCGGTGCGTTGGGCGGCATGCGTTGAAGCCATGGCTGCTCAGTCTGTTAATGTGTTTATTGAGTGTGGCCCAGGTAAAGTGCTGACAGGGCTTAACAAGCGTATTGTCCGTGGCGCTAAAGGGTTGGCAGTTAATGATCCTGATAGCCTGGATGTGGCGCTTGAACTGGCACGTGAAGCGCAGGCTAGTGACGCCTAGTTCGCTGAAATTTCGCTATCCTTGCTTATTTACGTGGTTAAAAAGCCAATAGTTAAAGGCAAAAAATTATGACGCAAGAACGCCGAGTTGCGCTTGTTACTGGTGCCAGTCGTGGTATTGGTCGAGCGATTGCTCACGAGCTGGGCCGTCAGGGCCGTATCGTGATCGGAACCGCGACCAGTGAGTCCGGGGCACAAAAAATTGATGCCGATTTGCAGCAAAACGGCATTGAGGGTGCTGGCCTTTGCCTTAATGTGACGGACCAGGCAAGCATTGATGACGTGCTTAAGGTCATCACGGAGCGCTTTGGTGCGCCGACAATTTTAGTTAATAACGCCGGTATTACGCGTGATAATTTATTGATGCGCATGAAAGAGGATGAGTGGGATTCGGTGATGGATACCAATCTCAAGTCCGTCTATCGTGTAAGCAAGGCGTGCCTGCGAGGCATGACCAAGGCGCGTTTTGGGCGTATCGTATCCATCAGCTCTGTAGTGGCGACCATGGGTAACCTGGGTCAGGCTAACTATGCAGCTGCAAAAGCGGGTATGGAAGGGTTCAGCCGTGCGTTGGCGCGAGAGGTGGCTTCACGTGCCATTACGGTTAACGCAGTGGCGCCTGGCTTTATCGCGACCGATATGACACAAGCGTTGCCGGAAGCGCAGCATGAAATGCTGCTGAAGCAAATTCCGTTGGCTCGCCTGGGCGGTCCGGAAGAGATAGCTGCCGCTGTCGGTTTTCTTACCAGTGATGCTGCAAGTTACATTACCGGTGAGACCCTGCATGTAAACGGCGGCATGAATATGCGTTGATGGCCTTAGGCTTAGCGGTTGCGTCTGCCTAAGGGCGTCTATAAACTACCCCGCAGCTTTTGGCTTGCGGTTTCCAAATAGCTGGTTATCCAAAACGGCTAATGTGAACGACTGGAGTACGTTAATGAGTACTATTGAAGAGCGCGTTAAGAAAGTTGTAGCAGAGCGCCTGAACGTTAAAGAAGAAGACATCCAGAACAGCTCTTCTTTCACTGAAGACCTGGGTGCTGACTCGCTTGACACTGTTGAGCTGGTAATGGCTTTGGAAGAGGAGTTCGATACTGAAATTCCTGATGAAGAAGCGGAAAAAATTACCACAGTTCAGGAAGCCATCGACTACGTAAACGCCCACCAGTAAGGGCAAGTTGATGCATCAAACGAGGGTGTGGTGCTAGCACCCCCCTTAAAAGCCGCCCTTTTAAAGGGCGGCTTTTTTGCTTTGTGCTTCACCGTGAACATAACGTTCAATCTCCGTTATACTAGTCATCTGATTTCTACTGAAAATGACCCGGATGGGTCGAGTCACCATGGATGCCTGGAGGAAAGCTAATGGCACGAAGAAGGGTAGTGGTAACTGGGTTAGGCCTGGTGACCCCAGTGGGCAATAACGTGGATGAAACATGGGCGAATATTACGGCTGGTAAGAGCGGCATAGCGCCCATTGAGCACTTTGATACAAGTAGCTTCAATACACGCTTTGGTGGTTCGGTTAAGAATTTTGATATTAGCCCTTATCTGAATCCCAAAGAAGCCCGCAAGATGGACCTGTTCATTCAGTACGGCATGGCGGCTGGCGCGCAGGCAATTCAGGATGCTGGCATTACCTGTACAGAAGAGAATGCACCGCGTATTGGGGTAGCCATGGGGTCAGGTATTGGTGGCCTGCCCATGATCGAGCATAACCACAATGCGCTTAACAAGGGCGGCGCTCGTCGCGTATCACCTTTTTTCGTGCCGGGCTCTATCATCAATATGATCTCGGGAAATTTGGCGATTCAACATGGCTTTCAAGGGCCTAACATCGCTATTACCACCGCATGTACCAGCGGTACGCACAACATTGGCTATAGTGCACGCACGATTGCCTATGGGGATGCGGATATCATGGTCTGTGGTGGTGCTGAAATGGCAACGACGCCACTTGGCCTGGGAGGCTTCTCTGCCGCCCGAGCGCTTTCAACGCGTAATGATAATCCCGAAGCGGCAAGCCGCCCGTGGGATAAAGATCGCGACGGTTTTGTACTTTCTGATGGTGCCGGTGTACTGGTACTTGAAGAGTACGAGCATGCCAAAGCACGTGGCGCGAATATCTATGCCGAGCTTGTCGGGTTTGGCATGAGTGATGATGCCTATCACATGACGGCACCGCCTGAAGATGGTCGCGGGGCTGCGCTCTCCATGAGCAATGCGATTAAAGATGCTCAAATGGACCCTGCCGAAGTGCACTATATTAACGCGCATGGAACCTCTACGGCCGCTGGCGACCTGGCCGAAAGCCGGGCTGTTGAACGGGTAATGGGCAGCGCTGCTCAGGATGTGGCGGTAAGTTCTACCAAATCCATGATTGGCCATTTGTTAGGAGCTGCTGGCGCTGTTGAAGCGGTGTTTAGCATTCTGGCCATTCGTGATCAGGTGGCACCGCCAACGATTAATCTGGATAACCCCCAGGAAGGCTGCAACTTGGACTATGTGCCGCACACGGCGCGTAACATGCGTATTGATGTTGCCTTGTCCAACTCGTTTGGGTTTGGCGGCACCAACGGCTCGCTGTTGTTTAAAAAGGTATAACGCAAGATGACCCTGCCTCAGGTGCCGTTTGATGATCGCGGGCTGGCGTATGGGGACGGCGTGTTCGAAACGGTGCTGCTACGTAACGGTAAACCGGTGCTGTGGGCATACCACGTAGCGCGGTTGGTGAAGGGGTGTCAGCGGCTCGGTATTCCGGTTCCCTGCCAAGAGGCGATTGATGCCACTTGGCAGGGAAACGCCACGGCACCGCTTGAAGTATTAAAACTGATTGTGACGCGGGGTAGTGGTGGAAGGGGGTATGCATTACCTGATACACCAACACCCCGTTTACTAAGTCGGCGGGCTTCTTTCGCCCCTATGGTTGAGCGCTGGAAAAGCGGCGTAACGGTGCGTACCTGCCGCATACGCTTGGCTCACCAACCGGCTTTGGCTGGTATCAAGCATTTAAACCGCCTCGAAAATGTAATGGCCCGACAAGAGTGGCAGGATGTGTCGATTGCCGAAGGTTTGCTGGCGGACGCTCAGGGGCAGTTGGTCGAGGCGACCAGCATGAACCTGTTTTGGCAGCAACACGGTGAGCTGTTTACGCCGCCACTCGATACGTGTGGCGTGGCCGGTACATTGCGTGCCGCGTTAATTGCTGAAGGCGCTGTGCGCGAAGCCAATCTCACCCTTGAAGCCTTACCCGCCGTTGAGCGTGCTTGGGTGGCGAACTCCGTACAGGGCGTATGGCCAGTGGCGACGTTATTGTCTGAAGATGCGGTTTGTCTGCAGCGTTGGCCGATTAATCAGCCCGATAAGTTCCAAACACGGGCGCATCGCCTGCTTGGCTATGCGTCAACTTATACCGCAAGCCCTGACCTATTTTGTTGAGGTGATACGTTGAAACGGTTACTGGCCGCTGTTGGGATTATGCTGGTATTGGGCGTCATTGGCGTCGCAGGCAGCTATTTTTATTGGCAAAGCCGATTAGAAGCTCCTCTTGCTTTAGAAGCCCCTGTTTTATATCAGGTGCCTGCTGGAGCAGGCTTTAATCAGGTGGTTGCGCAGTTGGAGGCGCAAGGAATTCTTGAGGATGCCTGGGCTTTTCAAGTATTGGCTCGGGTTCAGCCCGAACGTATTCCCCGTCTTCGTGTGGGCGAATATGAGTTAACGCCTGGCATGAACGGGTTGGAAATGCTGGCGCTGTTAGGCAGTAACCGCGTGGTGACGTATCCGCTGACGCTTCCAGAAGGACGCTCATTCAGTCAACTACGCGACCTACTCAATAACGCGCCCAAGCTGGAACATCGCACGGCGGAGTTGAGCGATGAAGAAATAATGACCTTGCTGGATAGAGAAGGCACCTTTCCAGAAGGCTGGTTTTTCCCCGATACGTACCGCTACCACCTGGGTATGAGTGACGTCGATATTTTGCGCCAAGCGTTGGTGCGGATGGAAAACATTTTAGAAGAAGTATGGGCCGCACGCTCGGATGACCTGACCATTGAGACGCCTTATGAGGCGCTTATTATGGCATCGCTGATTGAGCGTGAAACAGGCGCGCCTGAAGAGCGGCGTGAGATCGCCGGTGTCTTTAAGCGCCGGACGGAGCAGGGCATGCGCCTACAAACTGATCCGACCGTGATTTACGGTATGGGCGACCGGTATCAAGGGCGCATTACCTATGCCGATCTGCGTGAAGCCACGCCTTACAATACCTATGTGATTGATGGCATGCCGCCCACGCCAATTGCCATGCCGGGGCGAGCGTCGCTTGAAGCAGCGGTTGATCCTCTGCCAGGCGAGACGCTCTATTTCGTATCCAAGGGGGACGGCACACACCACTTTTCGCGTACGCTGCGTGAGCACAATAATGCAGTTAATCGCTATATTCGCAACCGCTGAACCAAAGTGTCGGTTTTTCATGAAGTTAATCTCAACGATGCACGCGTTGATTAAGGGATGGCAATGACCAAGCGGGGACGCTTTATTACGCTTGAAGGCGGTGAGGGCGTAGGTAAATCCACCAATATGGCTTTTGTGGTCGCATCGCTGGAAGCGCAAGGCCTTGACGTGGTGAGCACCCGCGAACCGGGGGGGACGCCGCGGGCCGAGGCGGTCCGCGCGCTACTGCTGGACCCTGCTCCCCAGGAGCCATTGCACGCCGATGCTGAGCTGTTACTCATGTTTGCCGCGCGAGCGCAGCATCTGGCCGAAAAAATAGTGCCTGCATTGGAGCGCGGTGCATGGGTGGTATGCGACCGCTTTACTGACGCGACCTTTGCCTACCAGGGCGGCGGGCGGGGTATGTCGGTTGAACGCATTGCTCAGCTTGAAGCCTTTGTGCAGAAGGGGCTAACGCCAGATCTGACGTTACTGCTTGATATGCCGTTAACGGCGGCGCAGTCGCGCCTGGAGTCACGGCTTAACAGTCAAAATGAGCAGCGTGACCGCTTTGAGCAAGAGCGGGGCGAGTTCTTTCAAGCCGTCCGTGACGCCTACCTGGAGCGTGCCAGCGCTGAGCCTAAGCGCTTTGCGCTCATTAATGCCCATCAGTCGCTGGTTAGCGTACAAGCCGATATTCAGGATGTGCTCGCCGAACGGATAGCGCTATGGCGTTAAGTGGTCTACTGCCTTGGCATGAGGCCACATGGCAGCAGCTAGTGCGGCTGTCAGATGAGGGGCGTATGCCCCATGCCATTTTGTTAAGTGGCGCTCACGGTGTGGGTAAGCAGCAGCTGGCAGAGGCGCTAATTGCCCGCATGTTGTGCGCAAGCCCGAATGTGCTGGCATGCGGCCAGTGTCATAGCTGTTCCATGCTGGCGTCGGGTTATCATCCGGACCTGTTGCGGGTTTCGCCGGAAGAAGGCAAGCGCCAGATACGTATTGACCCTATTCGCGAGGTTAATCGGTTTGTCTCACAGACCGCCCAACAGGGCGGTTATCGCGTGATTGTTCTTTCACCGGCCGAGAGCATGAATATCGCCGCGGCCAATGCGTTGCTTAAAAGCCTGGAAGAGCCTGGCGCTAAAACGCTGTTTATTCTGCTTTCTGATGTGCCATCTCGGATGTTGGCGACTATTCGTTCCCGGTGCCAGCAGTGGTCGTTTCCCAGTGTGCCTTTTACTGCGTGTCGCAACTGGTTAATCGAACAGTTGGGCGGTGAGGAAGAGGCGTATTTTTGGTGGCAGGTGTCGGGTGGTTTGCCGCTTTTGGCGGCTGAATTAGCTTCGCCTGAAGAGCGGGCATTGCGCCACCAGATTCATGACTGCTTTGAGCAACTGGTGCGGGGCGCTGAGCCGGTATCGGAGGCTGCACGGCTGGACCGCCAAGCGATTGACGCTATCTTGTGGTACGGTATCGCATGGCTTGAAGACTTAATTCGCTTGGGTATTTCAGGTGAAGCAAGCGTACTGCACAATCCCGATTTAGAACCCCTTTACCGCCAAGCGGTCAAAAACGGCCGTGCGCAGGATTGGTTTCGTTTGCTGGATTACGCCCGAGAACAGCGGCGCCTGTTAGCGGTTGGAGCCAATCCAAACCCGCAACTGGTGCTTGAAGCATGGCTAGTGCGTTGGGCAGCGCTGCTGCGCTCATAGCGCTATTGCGTTGGCTATGGATTTCAACCATCACCTTCTAGTCATGTCGTTACGATGGTGGTCATGGATTTACCGGCGAGCGAGGTTGATATGAGTATTCAAAAAGCCCTTGCCCTCACCGTGCCTGATGCGTCTACGCTATTTTCAGCTTATATGCCGTTTTTGGAGCGTGGAGGTCTATTTGTACCGACTAAAACGCCCTATGCGCTGGGTGATCAGGTCACTTTATTGCTCACGTTGCCAGGTGAGTGTGAGCGCCTGACGGTTTTGGGTGATGTCGTATGGGTATCGCCTGACGAGATAAGTAGTCAGCGCGTTGCGGGAATTGGCGTTCACTTTAGCTTTAAGGATAGCGCTCTGCGCGAGCACATCGAAATGCTGCTGGAAGCTGATGATCATACGGCTCCTTCATTGACGCTTTAGCGTTATCCCGCCTTTTTATTTCTCTTTTTGGTTGATGAGACGTTCATGTTTGTTGATTCGCACTGTCATTTGGATCGTTTGTCGGAGCACACGCATGGTGGTGATATCGCCGCCACGCTAAACGCGGCTAGAGCTGCAAACGTTAGCCAGTTTTTGGCGATTTCAGTGAGCCTTGAGGATATGCCAGGGCTCGCTGCGATTGCTCGTGAGCATAGCGACGTCGCTATTTCTGCGGGCCTTCATCCGCTGCATACGCCTGTGCAAGAGCCAGTGGCGAGTGATATTCAAGAAGCCGCAGAGCAGTACGGCGCCATTGCCATTGGTGAAACCGGGCTAGATTATCACTATCGGGAAAGCGTGCCGGTTGCGGTGCAGTATGAGCGCTTTAAGCAGCACTTGATCGCTGCCCGCGAGCTTGAGTTGCCCGTTATCGTGCATACCCGGGAAGCCAAGGAAGACACGCTTGCCTTGTTGCGAGAATATAGCGATCCACGCGTCGGTGGTGTGCTCCACTGCTTTACGGAAGACTTGGACATGGCGCGTGAAGCGGTGCGGCTTGGCTTCTATATTTCGTTGTCCGGTATTATTACCTTTAATAACGCGGCGTCGCTGCGTGAATTGGCCCGCCAACTGCCGCTGGATCGTCTGCTTATTGAAACCGATAGTCCTTACTTGGCCCCTGTGCCTTACCGTGGCAAACCCAACGAACCTGCGTGGGTTGTTGAGGTGGCAGAGTGCATCGCCAAAGCGCGGGGCATCAGCGTCGATGAAGTGGCCATGCAAACGACGGCCAACTTCTTTCAGCTGTTTAAAGCAGCCGTGCCCGATGCGCCTGCGCATGTTAAACAGGCCCTGGCGCAGTCTGGGCTCGTGTCTTCACGTTAAGCGGTATTAGCGCAAGGCGGATGCAATGAATATTGATCGACTCCTGCAGCAGTGTCAAAGTGTGGCCACTATTCCGCCTGTGGATCAATGGCAGCCAGCGCTGTCTGGCGATATCAATATTGTGATTCAAGCAGACGGCACCTGGTTACACGAAGGGCAGCCGTTTGCCCGCCCTGATGTTGCGCGTTTGCTATCCTCGCTGTTGCGCCACGACCCGGAAGGCTACTGCCTGGTGACGCCTGTTGAGCGCTGGTGTCTCCAGGTGGACGATTTGCCTTTTGTGGCTGTTGAGGCCGACTTTCATGAGGATGCCTGGTGGTTTACGACCCAGTTTGAAGATGTCGTGCGCCTTGACGCGACACACCCTCTAGCGTTCAGCGAGACTCAAGGTGGCGAGATGCTGCCGGAAATTGCTGTCCGGTATGGGTTATCCGCCCGATTACATCGCCATGTGTTTTATCAACTGGTTGATGCAGCAAGTATGAAAATACTGGCTAATGGCCAGTGTGAAGTCGGTGTGTGGAGTGCCGGTGAGTGGTTTCCACTCGGCTGTGTGGATGCTGAGGACGCCGCTGGCGGCGATAATGGCGCACCGAGTGAGGCTTTGTGAAGTTAACCGCAGAACAACACGCTGTTGTCCATCATGAAAACGGCCATGCCAGAGTAGCGGCAGTCGCCGGTGCGGGTAAAACCACCACCATGGCAGCCCGAGTGCTGCATCTGCTGGCCGGTGGGGTTGCGCCCAAGCGGATGCTGATACTGATGTTTAACCGCTCAGCACGGGATGATTTTCATCAACGCTTGGTAAGCATGTCCCCCTCCGGGCAGGCGCTGCCTGCGGTGCGTACTTTTCACTCGCTGGGGCATCGATTAACCCAAAGTCTGTGCCGTTGGGGAGTGCTGGCACCACGCCGATTGCTGTCGGCTGACTGGCAGTTGGAGCGCTTGCTTCGCCAGGCCAGTTTACATGTGCTGCGTGAAAGCGTTGAGCGGCGCGATGCGGCCATTGAGGGCGAGCGCCTGGAGGCGCTGGCGCATTTTTGTAATCTGGTCAAAGCAGAAATGGCCGAACCTCAAGCACTTTATGAGCGGCTTAACTACGAGCCGGACACTGATTACTTCCCCAGCGCGTTTAACGAAGCAGAGCGAATGCTCGCGGATGAAGGTCTTATGACCTACGCCGATTTGCTGTATCGGCCGCTCCAGGCGCTGGAAGCTGACGCTACGCTACGCCAGCGCGTGGAAGGCTTTTTGGACCACGTCATTATTGATGAGTATCAGGATATCAACGCGGCGCAGCAACGCCTCCTTGCGGTATTGGCGGGTAGCACGGCGGCGGTTATGGCGGTAGGGGATGCTAATCAGTGCATTTACGAGTGGCGTGGTGCGCGGCCGGACACCATGCTGGAGGATTTTACCGCGACCTTCGGGCGGCCCACCGATTACCCACTATCAACGACGTTTCGCCATGGGCATGCGCTGGCGTTAACCGCGAATCATGCGATTGTTGCCAATCAACGACGCCCCGATCAGCTCTGTTTGGCGGCGGCAAATAATCCGCATACGCGGGTATCGGTCGGGCAGGGAAGTGCTGTCCTGCTGGATACCTTGATGGATTGGAGTGCGCAGGGGCGCGCTTTTCACCAGGTCAGCCTGTTAGTGCGCAGTTGGGCACTTTCCGTACCGTTCCAGCTGGCGTTATTGCAGGCCGGCATCCCCTTTCGCTTACTGCGTGAAGATCGTTTTGTTTTTCGCTTACCGTTGGTGCAGGCGTTAGTGGGTTACTTAAAGCTATCTCGCCGTCCTGAGCTTCTCCACGACCCAGAACACTTGCTGTTACTGCTCTCTCAGCCAACGCCTTTTGTCGCGCGGGAACGGCTACAGCGCTTGGCCTACCAGTTGGCCACTACGCAAGAGTGGCCAGAACGGCATGACCCCGTGCTTACTGAGCTAAAGCCGCTTCAACGGCGTACGTTAAAAAAACGCTGGGCGTTATTGTGTGAGCTTCCCCGGCTACGTGCATGGCCATCCGCTAAATTACTTAGCCATGTGGTGGAAAGCATCGACGCTGAAAAAACGCTAAAGCGTGCCGCAGCCCGGCGGGATAAAGGCGAGGAGGACGTCCGCCTTTTGGATGTGCTGATCGAACAGGCTCAAGGCGTGCCTGATCCGGACGCCTTTATAGCGTTATTAGAGCGTCCGGTTGAAAACCAGGCCGGGGGTGTCCTGATTTCAACCGTGCATGGTGCCAAAGGGTTGGAGTGGCCGCTTGTGGTCGTCGCTGGCGTCAATGAGGAAGACTTCCCGCATTATAGCCGGGATACGCCGCTAAGCGATGAGCGCCTTGAAGAAGAACGCCGACTCTTTTATGTCGCGATTACTCGCGCAGAAGAGCAGCTTCTGGTTATGCACGATGGTGGCTCGCATCGTCCAAGTCGCTTTATTGCTGAAAGCGCATGGCAAGACAGCATGCAGGTTGCTGAGTGCCTGGCGAAGAGCGAGCCCACAAGCGCTGTGTTACGGGCGGCTTCGCCAGCGATTGTACAACGCTATCTTGAGCGGTTAGGGCGTGACGATATTACGTTAACGGCGCCCGAGGTGAAGGAGCCCCAAGCCGCTTATGCGCCAGGGGAGCACTTTTACCCCGGACAGCGGCTGCATCACGCCGTTTTTGGTGAGGGAGAGATTGCCTCGGTAGAAGGTAATCCCTCTGACCCGGTCATTGATGTGCGTTTTGTTCAAGCAGGCAGGCGACGTTTAATTGCTCGCCGTGCACCCATTGAGCGATTAGAGCCACCTGTGCAATCCGCCTAACGGTTAGGCGGTGCAAGTGGCTCTGTTTGGCGCCTGCTGTTTACAGCTTACATATTGGGATAGTTGGGCCCGCCGCCGCCTTCAGGCGCTACCCAGGTAATATTCTGGGCCGGGTCCTTAATGTCACAGGTTTTGCAGTGCACGCAGTTCTGGAAGTTGATCTGAAAACGTGGCTGCCCAGCATCATCCTCTACCACTTCATACACGCCTGCAGGGCAGTAACGCTGGGCCGGCTCGGCATACTTGGGTAAGTTGTGCTTAATCGGAATGTCAGGATCGTCCAGGTGCAGGTGGCACGGCTGGTCCTCTTCGTGATTGGTGTTGGAGAGAAACACCGAAGACGACTTATCAAAAGAGAGCTTTCCGTCCGGCTTGGGATAGTTGATTTTTTCAAACTCAGCCGCCGGTTTTAGAGCGCCGTAATCAGTGGTCGTGTCGTGAACATTGGGCAGCTTGTTGCCCAGCAACTGATTAACAAAGTTGTAAGCGCCGCCACCCACGGTGCCGTACTTATGCATGGCGGGTCCAAAGCTTGCGCTCTCTTTAAGCTCTTCGTAAGCCCAGCTGGCTTCCCACTTTTGGGTAAAGCTAGTGAGTTCTTGCGCGCCTTCATCACCCGCTTTTAGGGCTTCAAAAACGCTTTCAGCGGCCACCAGGCCTGACTTCATGGCGGTATGCAGGCCTTTGATTTTGGAGAAATTAAGGGTTCCTGCATCACAGCCAATCAGTAGGCCGCCTGCAAACGTCATTTTAGGCAGGCAGTTAAAGCCCCCTTTGGTGAGCGCTCGGGCGCCGTAAGCTACACGCTTACCGCCTTCCAGATATTGGCTAAGCGCCGGGTGATGCTTCATGCGCTGAAATTCATCAAACGGCGAAAGCCAAGGGTTCTGATAGGAAAGATCCATAATCAGGCCAACCACCACCTGCTGGTTTTCAGCGTGATACAGGAACCAGCCCCCAGAGGTATCTTTATCCAGCGGCCAGCCAGAACCGTGAACCACAAGCCCGGGTTCATGCTTGTCAGCGGGAACGTCCCAGAGCTCTTTTAGGCCAATGCCGTAGTGTTGCGGGTCGCGCCCGGCGTCAAGGGAAAAATGCTTGATTAAGCGTTTGCCTAAATGACCACGCGCGCCTTCAGCAAACAGCGTGTATTTGGCACGCAGCTCCATACCCGGCATATAGCCATCTTTCGGTGTGCCGTCAGCGGCGACGCCCATGTCACCTATCAAAATGCCGCGTACGGCATCTTCTTCAATAATGACGTCCTGGGCGGCGAAGCCGGGGAAAATTTCAACACCCAGCGCTTCAGCTTGCTCGGCAAGCCAACGGCACAGATTACCAGCACTGACCACGTAGCGCGTTTGATCACCGCCGGTATTGTGCATGCTTTTGGGGACCAATGAATTGGGCAGCTTCTGTGCCTTTTGGGCATCTTTGAGCAGGTAAACATCATCGCGAATGGCGGGAGTGTTCAAAGGGGCGCCACGCTCTTGCCAGTCGGGAAAGAGCTCATTGAGCGCCCGTGGTTCAAACACCGCGCCAGATAAAATGTGCGCACCGACTTCAGAGCCTTTTTCCACGACACAAACGGTCAGCTCTTGTTCGGCTTCATTTGCTTGCTGCATCAGGCGGCAGGCAGCGGCAAGCCCAGAAGGACCCGCGCCTACAATCACTACATCAAAGTCCATGACGTCGCGTTCAACATTTTCCACCTGGTCTCTCCTTATTCTCATAAGTGCAGTGCCTTATAAAAACACGGCCTTAATATAAAACGGTCGTTTGCTTCTGGTTATGCTCCATGATAGGCATAATACCGTGGTCAGGTCACGCCTACGATGCTAAAAGCGCGTTTCATGCTCAGTGGCCCAAACGTAGCCCTGTTTGGTGATTGTTCGACTATAGCGGTAGCGAATGGGTATTGTTGCCATTGGGCAGGCTGTGGCAAATTAACAAGGTTTTGTAACTGCGTGCCTATCAAACGCTTGCATGAATCTCTTCGGCATCGTCATCGCGTATGGCGAGGCTGACTCTTTTATAAGCGGTGTCCGCTGGGCGGGTGCCGACTTTGGTTAACGGCTTTTGCCACCAGCCAAGCGAGGAACCTATGAAAGTACTCGTCGCGGTTAAACGCGTCATCGACTATAACGTCAAAATCCGCGTCAAAGCAGATCACTCTGACGTTGATCTTACCAATGTCAAAATGGCCATGAATCCCTTCTGCGAAATTGCGGTGGAAGAGGCAGTGCGCCTAAAAGAGAAGGGCGTTGCGACTGAAGTAGTGGCCGTCACCGTTGGCCCCAAAGCCGCCCAGGAACAGCTGCGTACCGCGCTGGCGCTGGGTGCTGACCGCGCTATTCACATCGAAACCGACGAGCGAGTTGAGTCGCTAGCAGTTGCCAAGTTGCTGGCCAAGGTGGTTGACGAAGAGCAGCCCGGCTTGGTCATCCTGGGTAAGCAGGCGATCGACACCGACAATAACCAGACGGGCCAGATGCTGGCTGCCTTAACCAACTTGCCGCAAGGCACGTTCGCCTCAGAAGTGGCCATTGATGGTGATACGGTTAACGTTACCCGTGAAATCGATGGCGGCTTGCAGACCATTGCGCTGACGCTGCCTGCCATTGTGACAACCGATTTGCGCTTGAACGAGCCACGCTACGCCAAGCTGCCGGATATCATGAAGGCCAAAAAGAAACCGATGGACGTCAAAACCCCTGCCGATTACGGCATTGAGGTGGCATCCAGGGTAAGCCTTTTGAAAGTCGAGTCCCCGGCAGAACGTAAAGGCGGTATTAAGGTTGCGTCGGTGGATGAATTGATCGATAAACTAAAAAACGAAGCCAAAGTTCTTTAAGAAAAGTTCTTTGAGATAAGTTCTTCAAGATAAGTGCTTTGAAAGGAGCTGATCTAATGAGCATTTTGGTACTTGCCGATATCAATGACGGCCAACTCGCCAGCGCCACCGCTCACGTGGTAGCTGCCGCCAAAGCCATCGGTGGCGATATTGACGTTCTGGTGGCTGGAGAGGGCGTCCAGGCTGCCGCTGAAGCAGCCGCCAAGCTTGATGGCGTCAGCAAGGTGCGGGTTGCAGATAATGCTGTTTACGCTTACCAACTGGCTGAGCCCATGGGCGCGCTGCTGGTGGAGTTAGCCAGTGGTTACACTCATGTGCTGGCGAGCGCCTCCACAACCGGTAAAAATGTGTTGCCGCGTTTGGCTGCCCTGAAAGATGTTAGCCAGCTTTCCGACGTCATTGGCATTGAGAGCGCTGACACCTTCCTGCGTCCCATTTATGCGGGGAACGCCATCGCCACCGTGAAAAGTGATGATGCGCTGAAAGTAATTACCGTACGCTCCAGCGCGTTTGATGCCGTTGCCAGCAGCGGCAGCGGCAGCGCTACGCTAGAAGCGGTCGATGTGGTGGTTGAAAATACCCAGTCAAGCTTTGTTAAAGAAGAACTTGCACAGTCCGACCGACCCGAACTGGGTGGCGCCAAAGTGGTTATTTCAGGCGGCCGTGGCATGGGCAATGGCGAGAACTTCAAGCTGCTGGACGGTATCGCCGACAAGCTGGGGGCGGCCGTAGGCGCTTCACGGGCAGCGGTAGATGCAGGCTTTGTTCCTAACGACATGCAGGTCGGGCAAACCGGCAAGATCGTGGCACCTGATCTCTATATTGCCGTAGGTATTTCGGGCGCCATTCAGCATTTGGCGGGCATGAAAGACTCCAAGGTCATTGTCGCGATTAATAAAGACGACGAAGCACCGATCTTTCAAGTAGCGGACTATGGTCTGGTAGGCGATTTGTTCGAGATTCTGCCTGAACTTGAGAGCAAGCTGTAAGGCGTTTCTGGATTGACTTGGTTTACCCAAGCCGGCTTATTAAAAGCCGGCTTTTTTAGGAGAGTAAATTAGATAAACTGCCCGTAGTTGGCTAAAGTACGGGCAATGTGAGAAAGTGCCGCCAAAGCGGTTGAAAAAGGTGTGGGCTGACCACACCTATCATGATGAACGCAACGCAAGCCACTCAAGGAGATGATAATATGGCACATACACTTCCCGAACTGCCGTACGCTTATGACGCACTCGAGCCGCATATTGATGCGATGACCATGGAAATTCACCACTCGCGTCACCACCAAACGTACGTCAATAACCTCAACGCTGCACTTGAGGGCACAGGTCTTGAGGACGTTGCGATTGAAGAGCTCGTCTCAAACCTGGACCGTGTGCCGGAAGCCAAGCGCCAAGCAGTTATTAACAACGGCGGTGGCCATGCCAACCACTCCATGTTCTGGCAAATGATGTCGCCGAACGGTGGTGGTCAGCCTCAGGGCGATGTTGCCAACGCTATTGATAGCGAACTAGGCGGCCTGGACTCCTTCAAGGAAGAGTTCAAAAAGGCAGCCGTAGGTCGTTTTGGTAGCGGCTGGGCATGGCTCTCCGTGACTCCCGCAAAAAAGCTGGTTGTTGAAAATACGCTGAACCAGGATAACCCGCTGATGCACGGCAACACGCCGCTGCTCGGCCTGGATGTATGGGAGCACGCCTACTACCTGAAGTATCAGAACAAGCGTCCTGACTACGTTGCTGCGTTCTTTGACGTCGTTAACTGGGAAGATGTAGAGCGTCGCTACCAGGCTGCTATCGCTTAATTTAGCGCTATGTCGGGCAGGATGCCAGCCGCTGGCGCCTGCACAATGCCGCCCCCTCTGTGGGGCGGTTTTTTTGTTTCCAGACCGTAGGCTGGGCATGAGCTGTCAATAACCTGTGGATGAAAAAATACTATATATGCTTGAATTGATTTTCCCATGGTCTATATATAGTATGCGTGATGTCTTCAGAGAGGGGGAGGTACTAGATATGCTCTGCCCGAAAAATACCGCTATGAAAAGGGGAAAATGACCATGGCAATCCAGATTTATAGCAAGCCTGCTTGTGTTCAGTGTACTGCTACCTACCGTGCTCTGGATAAACAGGGTCTAGCGTATACCGTTATCGATATCACCGCTGAGTCAGGTGCCCAGCAAGAAGTAGAAGCCCTTGGCTACCGCCAGCTTCCAGTGGTCGTTGCTGGTGATGATCACTGGTCGGGTTTCCGCCCGGACCGTATCCAAGCGTTGGCGTAAAATTGCTATGTTGGTGGACGCCGCCGCTGCAACACCCCAGGTCGGCAGCCTAATTTATTTCTCCACCAAATCAGGTAACACTCATCGTTTTGTACAAAAACTTGGTCTGGCCGCACAGCGCCTTCCGCTAGGGCGTGATGAACCGACGCTACATGCCACAGCACCTTATATATTAATCACGCCCACCTACGGGGGCGGCGAGGCAAAAGGTGCGGTGCCAGGGCAAGTTATTCGCTTTCTTAACGATGAGCAGAATAGACGCTTTATTCGCGGCGTCATTGCTGCCGGTAACACTAATTTTGGCGATGCGTATGGCCTGGCAGGGCGCGTTATTGCAGAAAAGTGCCGTGTGCCATTGCTGTATCGATTTGAATTATTTGGCACCGACGATGACGTGGCCAAGGTTCGCAAAGGAGTAGAAGAGTTTTGGAAACGACAAACCTAGTCACGAAAAACCAGGCTGAACCCAAACGGCCGGCTACGGGAGCTTCCGAAGCGCGTACTTTGGATTACCACGCGCTAAACGCGATGCTTAATTTGTACGGTGCCAACGGTGAGCTACAGCTGGATAAAGACCGTGAAGCAGCACGTCAGTACTTCCTGCAACACGTTAACCAGAACACCGTCTTTTTCCACTCGCTGGAAGAAAAGCTCGATTACCTGATGGAAGAGGGCTATTACGAAGCGGAGATGCTCGGCCAATACAGCTTCGCTTTTGTTAAAGCGTTGTTTGAGCAGGCGTATGCCTACAAATTCCGTTTTCCAAGCTTTTTAGGTGCCTTCAAGTACTACACCAGCTATACGCTAAAAACGTTCGACGGTAAGCGCTACCTTGAGCGCTATGAAGACCGCGTATGCATGGTGGCACTGACCCTAGCGCGCGGCGATGAAGCGCTGGCAAAATCCTTGGTTGATGAAATAATCAGTGGTCGTTTCCAGCCAGCGACGCCTACCTTCCTGAACTGCGGCAAGCAGCAGCGTGGTGAGTTGGTATCGTGCTTCTTGCTGCGTATTGAAGACAATATGGAGTCGATCGGTCGCTCGATTAACTCAGCGCTACAGCTTTCCAAGCGGGGCGGCGGTGTTGCCTTTTTGTTGAGCAATATCCGTGAGTCCGGCGCGCCCATCAAGCGTATTGAGAATCAGTCGTCGGGCATTATCCCGATCATGAAACTCTTGGAAGACGCCTTCTCCTATGCGAACCAGCTGGGTGCTCGCCAAGGCGCTGGCGCGGTTTATCTGAATGCGCACCACCCCGATATCCTGAGCTTTTTGGATACCAAGCGTGAAAATGCTGACGAGAAAATCCGCATTAAAACGTTGTCGCTGGGCGTGACGATTCCGGATATTACGTTTGAGCTTGCCAAGCGTAATGACGATATGTACCTGTTCTCGCCTTACGACGTTGAGCGCGTTTATGGCGTCCCGTTTGGCGACGTCAGCGTTACCGAGAAATACCATGAGATGGTTGCGGACGCGCGTATCCGTAAGCACAAAATCAATGCGCGGGCGTTCTTCCAGACACTGGCAGAGCTGCAGTTTGAGTCGGGCTATCCGTACATCATGTTTGAAGATACGGTCAACCGGGCGAACCCGATTGCTGGTCGTATCAATATGAGTAACCTGTGCTCGGAAATTCTACAGGTCAATACACCTACCGAATACGACGATGATCTTGGCTATCGCCAAATGGGGCAGGATATCTCCTGTAACCTGGGATCAATGAACATCGCCAAGGTAATGGACGCCGGCAATATTGGCGAAAGCGTTGAGATCGCCATTCGCGGGTTAACCGCAGTTTCAGAAATGAGCAATCTACGTAGCGTACCCTCTATTGCCGAAGGTAATGCCAAGTCACGCGCTATTGGTCTTGGTCAGATGAACCTGCACGGTTACCTGGCTCGCGAACACATTTATTATGGCTCTGAAGAGGGGTTGGACTTTACCAACCTGTATTTCTACTGCATCGCCTTTCATGCCATCCGCGCGTCGAACCGCTTGGCGATTGAGCATAATGATACGTTTGCAGGCTTTGAAGACTCCAAATATGCAACGGGCGAGTTCTTCGATAAATATACCGACCAGGAGTGGCTGCCACGCACCGATAAAGTACGCGGCCTGTTCGAGCGTAGCGACATCACGCTGCCTACTCAGCAGGACTGGCAGGAGCTCAAGGCCTCGGTAATGGCCCACGGCCTTTATAATCGCAACTTGCAGGCGGTGCCGCCCACGGGCTCTATTTCCTATATTAACCACTCGACCTCAAGTATCCACCCGGTAGCGGCCAGGATCGAGATTCGTAAAGAAGGCAAGCTGGGGCGTGCTTATTACCCTGCGCCGTTCTTGAGCGAGTCCACGTTTGATTACTTCCAGGACGCTTATGAAATTGGCCCTGAGAAGATTATTGATACCTACGCTGAGGCTTCCAAGCACGTTGATCAGGGGCTCTCATTGACGCTGTTCTTCCCGGACACTGCGACAACGCGTGATATCAATAAGGCGCAGATTTACGCGTGGCGAAAAGGTATTAAAACGCTCTATTACATTCGTCTGCGCCAAAGCGCGCTGGAAGGTACTGAAGTGGAAGGCTGTGTTTCCTGCACGCTTTAATGCCCGTGCCTGGCAAATTGCCAGCATTTGATATTCTGTACTTGTGCGCCGTATGTAATACGGCGCTTTTAATGAGAGTTATTTCATGACTACCACGCAACGCTTATCGCGGGTGAATGCGATCAACTGGAACCGTCTTCAGGATGACAAGGATCTTGAAGTATGGAATCGCCTGACCAGTAACTTTTGGCTGCCGGAAAAAGTGCCGCTTTCCAACGATATTCAATCGTGGAACACACTGACCCAGCAGGAAAAGCAGCTAACCATTCGCGTGTTTACAGGCCTGACGCTGCTGGATACGATCCAAAGCAGCATTGGTGCTCCGGTGCTAATGGAAAATGCTCGCACACCCCATGAAGAGGCGGTATACACCAATATTGCGTTTATGGAGTCGGTGCATGCGCGCTCGTACAGCTCGATTTTCTCGACGCTATGCGCCACGCGCGATGTGGATGATGCCTTCCGGTGGAGTGAAGAGAATCCCACGCTCCAGGCTAAGTCAGAACTGATTCTGGAGCGCTATCGCTCTGATGACCCGTTGATGCGCCAGGTGGCCAGCGTGTTTTTGGAGTCCTTTTTGTTCTATTCGGGCTTCTATCTGCCCATGTACTGGTCCAGCCACGCCAAGCTAACCAACACCGCTGATCTTATTCGTTTGATTATTCGCGATGAAGCGGTACACGGTTACTACATTGGCTACAAATTCCAGCAAGCCTTGGCAGAAGCCACGCCCGAGCGTCAGCAGGAAGTCAAGGATTACGCGTATGAGCTGCTTCTTGAGCTGTATGATAATGAAGTGCGCTACACCGAGTCACTGTATGACGAAGTGGGGCTGTCGGAAGATGTGAAGAAATTTCTTCATTATAACGCCAACAAAGCGCTGATGAACCTGGGCTATGAGCCGCTGTTCCCCAGTAGCGTGACCGACGTTGACCCGACGATTATGGCGGCTCTGTCGCCCAGCGCGAATGAAAACCACGACTTCTTCTCAGGCTCTGGCTCCTCGTACGTTATTGGCAAAGCCATTGCCACTGAAGATGATGACTGGGAGTTTTAATAGTCTCATCCGGTAAGCGGTAAAAAGAGGGAAGGGCCATGCCAGATGTAACGCCAAACACGGCCAGTGTACTGAAAATCGCAGCGGCCGTTGTAAGTGACCTTGATGGTCGACTGCTGCTGGTGCGTAAACAGGGCACCGCTTTCTTTATGCAGCCGGGCGGTAAGATCGACCCGGGTGAAACGGCACTGGCAGCACTATGTCGTGAGCTTAAAGAAGAGCTCGGTTTGCATGTCACTGAAGACCGGCTGCTTCCTTTGGGCGTACAGAAGGCCCCGGCGGCGAATGAGCCTGGCATGACGATTGAAGCGCAGCTCTATGGGCTGGTGATTGATGAGCCGGTAGAGGCGGCCGCTGAAATCGCTGAAGCCAAATGGGTAAGCCGTGAGCAGGCGTGGGAGCTTCCACTCGCGCCGCTAACCAAAGGCTATGTCATAAAGACTGTGTCATAAAGGCCGTGCCATAAAGACTGAGCCATAAAGACATGTGTCATGTTGAACGTTTAAGACATCAAGCATCACCATTATAAGCGGGGCGCCATTTGGCGCCCTTTTTTATACCCAAAATAAAGCAAAAAACGTCTTAATGTTAATGATAAATATTGTCATTTATTGAGATGGTGGTAGGCTAACGCGTAGAATTTAAACGCAAATCGTTCTTATACTTAATTGGTTTCTAGTGTGGCTAATGGTAAAGCTCGCTAGGCAGTAATGGAGAGTCGACGTGCTGAACAGGTCTTTCTTTGCCGTGCGTACGTGTTGCTTAGCCTTCGTGCTAGTCAGCGGTGGGCTAATGGCAAGCGATGAAACAGCGGGCCAGGCGGCCCAGAGCGTAGAAGCCCAACAAACCCAGGTGGCCCTGCAGCAGCAAATTGATGCAGCCGATGAAGAGACCCGGGGCGCGCTAGAAGAGTTACGTCGGCTAGAGCGTGAGACTCGCCAAATGGAGGCCACAAACGCGTCGCTAAGTGCGCGTTTGGTAGAAGAAGCCGAACGTCAGCAGCGTTTAAGTACTGCACTGAATACTCTGGAAGAGACACGCGCGGCGCTACCGCTTATCGAGCAGGATATGCAAGCACAGCTAACGCGCTGGATTGAGCAGGATATGCCGTTCTTGCGCGATGAGCGCTTGGCTCGAGTCGTGCACTCTGATGAGGCGCAGAGCAGCAATACCGTTGAGCGGATCAACGGCTTATTAGAAGCATGGCGAGTAGAGCTTGAATACGGCCGTGACATTGATAACTGGCGCGGACGTTTGCAAAGCCCTGAAGGCAATGCTCGGGAAGTAGATTATCTACGCGTCGGTAGAATTGGATTTTACTACCTGACGCCAGACGCTCGGGAAGGCGGTGTTTGGGATGCCGCCAACCATGAATGGCTACCGTTGGATGAGCGAGCACGGCGCGAAGTCCGCAATGGTCTGCGCATCGCCGCTGACCAGCGCACGCCGGATCTATTGAGGTTGCCGCTATCCATTACCGTTGCAGAACAGCAGGGAGGTCAGCCATGAGCGTCAATCGTCAACGTCTGCAACGCCTGGTAAGTGCTGGTTTGTTGGTGGGGCTTGTCGCCGTCAGTTTCGGCGTCTCGGCGCAAAGTGAGCCTGTTTCATCGCTACGCGAAGCACGCCAGGCCGCTGAGGCGCGTGACCAGGAGCGCTTGGCGCGCTTTTTGGAAGATCAGCAAGCGTTAAATGCAGCGCTTGAAGAGGCTCGCGCCGCCCACCAGTCAGCCGAGGAGCAGCGTGAGGCGCTGCAAGCCCAGCAAACCGAGCAGGCTGAGCAGGCCAGTGAGTTAACCGAGCGCCAGAACGAACAGGGTGAAGCGCTTTCCGGCTTGTTGGCAAACCTTGCGCGACACAGTACCGAAGTGCGCAACGCATTGGGTGAAGATAGCTGGTTAACCTTGCAAGAAGAGATACTGCCGCCTCGCCTGGATAACGCGGAAGTGCTTGAACGTCGTCAGCTAGAAAACGTGGTCGACAGTTTGGCAACGCTGGCTGCAAAAACCGGGCAGGTTGAACGTTTGGAGCTTCCGGTCGCGGATTCCAGCGGCACGATCGCGCCCCGTAACGTGGTTCGATTGGGTGACTTCGCCGCGTTTACGGAAAATGCACTACTTCAGCAAGAAGGTGACGTCAGTCATTTGGCCGAAGCGCCGCGTACGCCAGACGAAATTCAAAGTGTGCTCGCGGCTTACCATCAGGGAGAAAGCAGGGAATTCCTGATTGACCCCACTCAAGGCCCCGTTTTACAGGCGCTTTCTCAACGTCCTAGCCTGTGGGAGCGTTTCCAGCAGGGCGGGTACGTCGGTTATGTCATCGTCGTGCTGGGGGTGTTGGGTCTGCTGGTGGCGCTGGGGCAATATGCCTACTTGGTGCTACAGAGTCTTCGCGTGCGCCGCCAACGTCAGTCGCTTAATCAGTTGCAGTCGAATAACCCACTAGGCCGCGTGTTGCTTCGCTTTAAAGAGATGGATAAGCACCAAACCCCTGAAGCGTTAGAAGCACGTTTGGATGAAGCGGTACTGGCAGAGTTGCCGCGCATTGAGCGGGGTCAGCCCATTGTTAAGCTATTGGCTGCTATTGCACCGCTGCTGGGGTTGTTAGGTACGGTGACCGGCATGATTGTAACGTTTCAGGCGATTACCGTGTTTGGCACCGGCGATCCGCAGCTCATGGCAGGAGGGATTAGCCAGGCATTGGTCACCACGGTGCTGGGCCTCATTACGGCGGTGCCTTTGCTGTTTGCGCAAACGGCGCTTTCAAGCCGCAGCCGTCACCTAAGCCAGGTGATTGAAGGCGAGGCGAGTGCGACCTTGGCGGATCATTTGGAAGCTCAATCTACTGCTCATGCTACGTCGGTGAATTGATATGCCCACGCTACCTCTCTGGCTTGAACCGGTAGAGCGGTTAGTCGATGCCGGTGGTGCGGTTCTGGTCGTGCTAGCGTTGGTCGCGGTGCTGGTATTCGGCATGGCGATAGAGCGCTGGTGGTACTACCGCATTACCTGGCGTTCCGCCCGCCGGCAGTTGATTCGTCGCTGGGCGGAGCGCCGCGACCACCGCAGCTGGAGCGCGCGCACGCTACGCCACGTGTGGACAGAAGCACTAGTGGCCAGGCTTCGTCGTCCGCTGCCCTGGTTAAAGCTGCTGGTCGCGTTCTGCCCCTTGCTAGGCCTGCTGGGTACTGTTACCGGCATGATTACCGTATTTGATAGCCTTTCGATGAGTGACACGCATCAGGCGCGCGCGATGGCCGATGGCGTGGCGCGTGCAACGCTGCCAACGTTAACCGGCATGGCGATTGCGGTCGTAGGGCTTCTGTTTATTAGTCGTTTAGAGCATGTGATTCGTCGAGAAGATCAGCGGTTGCATGACCGGCTGGCACGTGCCTTGGAGGAGAGTGATGCGTAGACGCCGTTCAATGGACGCAAACGCAGAAAGCAATGAAGTCAACCTGACGCCCATGCTCGATGTGGTGTTCATTATGCTGATCTTCTTTATCGTAACGACCAGCTTCATTAAAGAGAGCGGTATCGAGATTGAACGCCCGGAATCGAGTGCGGCGAGTCCACGCCCGGAAGCGCAGGTGCTGGTGGCTATTACGCCTGAAGGTGCTGTCTGGGTGGACGGTAAGCCAGTGGATGTCCATCACGTAGGGCGGGAAGTGGCCGGTATGTTGACCGAGCAAGGGTCTGCCGTGATCCAGGCGGACCGGGCATCGACGACCGGGTTGCTCATTGAAGTTATGGATCGCCTTAAAGAGGCTGGGGTAGAGCAGGTGGCCGTCGCTGCGAGCCGGAGTGCGCCATGATGCGTCATGCGGTGTCCTTTCTGGTGGGAATTACGCTGGCAGTGGGTCTATTTTGGCTGCTGGCGCTACTGGTAACGCCGCCAGAAAGCGAGCCTGAAACGCCGATAATGACCATGACCATGAATATGGTGGAAGCGCCAGAAGTGGCGCCTGAGCAAGAGGCGCCAGCGCCACAGCCTGCGCAAGCCACGCCTCAGCAGGCGCCGCCGCCCATGCCGACACCCGAGCCGCCTCCGGTAACCGATAGTGCTATTACGCTGCCTGATGTAGAGCTACCTGACGTACCCGTCGAGCCGGTGGAGATGGATGATGAGCTGCCGGAGTTAACGGAAATAGCGCCCGAGCCTCAGCCCGCACCGCAGCCGGAACCTGCACCTGAGCCGTCCCCAGAGCCGCCGACGGAAGCAGCGCCAGTAGCAACGCCCACGGAGGCACCCGCTCAGCGTGAAGCGGCCCCGGTAGCCGAAGCGCTGCCTTCCAACGAGCCAGTAAGTGTCGGGCAGGTAGCGCCTACCAATCGTGTTAACCCTAATTATCCACCGCGCGCGCAGCGCAGAGGTATGGAAGGG
This sequence comes from Halomonas sp. AOP22-C1-8, assembly GCF_052378905.1. NCBI lineage: Bacteria > Pseudomonadati > Pseudomonadota > Gammaproteobacteria > Oceanospirillales > Halomonadaceae > Halomonas > Halomonas sp. AOP22-C1-8. Next base: position 146,167 of record NZ_JBQSYD010000003.1, read on the forward strand.
TTCGTTGAGGTGGAATTTATTATTCGTCGCGATGGTAGCGTTGACCGGTCCTCCGTTCGAGTAACGAATTCTCAGCCACGGCGTGTATTTGATGACGCCGCCCAAAAGGCTATTGGGCAGTGGCAGTTTGCCAGCAGCCAGCAGATCCGGCGTGCCACACAGCGCATAGAGTTTCAATTGAGGTAGCGGAATGCAGCGTTTAGCATGGATTCTAATGTTCAGTGTTTGGGCTTCTGCCGCCCAGGCCGATACACCGCTTTCGGGTGACATCATTCGTGATTTGAAAACGCAGCAAGAGCAGTTGCAAAGTGGTGCGTTTGAGACTGTGGCTGAACGCGCCACCGCCCAGGCGAATCGATTGGCTGGAGGAAATGTTTCTGACCGTTGGGCCAGTGCGCTCTACCATCAGCTGGCGGCAAGCGCTTTGGCTCGCCAGGAAAAGCCTGCTCAGGCCGCTGATCATCTCGCATTGGCGCGTCAGACCAGCGGTGTGGGTACAGAGCAGGCAGCGCGTTGGTTGCGTGAAGAAGCGTCGCTGCGGCGTGTGGCGGGGCAAAATGAGCAGGCCATTGATTTATTGAGCGAATGGCTAGAGAGCGAGCAGGATATCGCCGCGCTATGGCAGTTGGTGCGTTTGATGGCGCAAGAGGCGCAGTGGGATGCTGCCGCTGAGCAGCTGAATCAGGCCGTTGAGCAAACACAAGCGCTTGATGAGAGCCAGCAAGCGCTGGCGCTTGCCGTACTACGACATTCAGGGCAAAGCGAACAGGCGCTTGGCTGGTTGGTTGAAGGTCTGGGCCCACAAAGCGATAGAGACGCGTGGCAGCAGGCAGCGGGGCTTGCCCAGCAGGCAGGCCAGCCAGGCGTCGCCGCTGGCTTGTGGGAAATGGCGTGGCAGTTGGGTAAGCTGGAATCAAAGGATGACTTTTGGCTACTGGTTCAGTTACATCGAAGTGGAGGAACGCCTGCGCGGGCCGCTGAACATGTGGAAAATGCCTTGGCGAAGGGGGAGCTTGAGCGAGATGAGCACTCGTTACGCTTGCTCGCCACGTCCTGGCAGCAGGCCAGGCACGTCGAGAATGCGCTAAGTGCCTGGCAGGCATTGGCTGAATATACCCAAGCGGCCAAGGACTGGCGCCAATATGGGCAGTTGGCTTATGCCTGGGGAAATGAAGAGCAGGCCGAGCAGGCACTTTTTCAGGCAGCTGAGTTGGGCGATGAAGAAGCCAGCCAATGGCTGGCCAATTTCAATTAACGTCAGAAGGACTGAGCGTAATCGCAAAATCGCTCCAGGTCGGTGCATGGTCGGAGGGGCGTTCCATCGCGCGCAGCTCATAATCGATCCCTGCTGCCTGAATGCAGTCGGCAAGTGGCTGTGTTACCAGAATATAGTCGATCCGTAGGCCACGTTTGGGCTCGCGGTCAAAGCCTTTGGAGCGATAATCAAACCAACTGAACCATTCATTGTTCTCTGGGTAGCAAAGGCGATAGCTGTCGGTTAGTCCCCAGGCTTTGATGCCCGCCAGCCATTCGCGCTCAATCGGCTGAAAACTTGCTTTGCCTTCACGCAGCCAGCGCTTGCGGCTTGCCTCGCCAATACCGATATCCTGATCTTCAGGTGAAATGTTAAAATCACCCATAATCGCTAGACGCTCGTCCGCACGGTAATGTTCGTTGAGCAGACTTGTGAGTTGGCGGTAAAAGTGCGCTTTATGGGGAAATTTCGTCGGATGGCTAACGTTTTCACCCTGTGGGAAGTAGCCGTTCCAAACGGTGACTGATTCGCCGTCGTCAGCCAGCAAGCGTACGCCAATCATGCGCCGCTGCGCTTCTTCGCCATCATCGGGAAAGCCATAAAAGATGTCCTGGGGCTTTTGGCGGCACATTAACGCCACCCCATAGTGGCCTTTTTGCCCATGGTAATAGACGTGATAGCCCATAGCCTCTACATCGGCCAGGGGGAACTCGCTGTCCTGTACTTTGGTTTCCTGCAGGCCTATAACGTCAGGCTGCTGGGTATCAATCAAGGCCTGCAACTGATGAAGCCGAGCGCGGATGCCGTTGATGTTGAAAGAAACCAATCGCATTACGATTTATCCTCTGGCGTATGATCCGCCTCTTTGTCAGGATGGATGGCGATACTTTGGCCCTCCTGTTGGCGCGCCAGCTTGCGCTCTGCCTGCAGTTTACGCTGCTGCTGCTTTTTGGCGACAAAACGGCGTGAAGAGGTCACCTGGTCGGGGTTATCATGGCGCCACTGTTTATAGTCTTTGCGGCGCCCGGTGCGAATCGTCACCTTGTCAGCCAAAGAACGTGTTTTTTTCTTACGCGTCATGTCGCGCTCCTTATGTCGAATTAAGCCATATTCTAACAGGCTCTGGCCTACCTTCGACAGCAGGACGCGCTCTTAGCGCCAACCCCTGATACAATACGCGCTTCGTGATGCCTAACATTCACAGTAATGGACAGATACATAGCCTATGAGCGAGTCGGAACAGACCATAGCATCGGCCCAGAACCGCAAGCCGAAACGTCGCCGTCGGAAACCGCGTCGCCGCCAGTCTAGCTGGGATCTTCGTCAGTTTCAGGTGCCTGCCGTGGCTGGCAAATGGCGCTTTCATGACTTTGATCTGCCGCTACCGTTGATGCGCGCCATTCATGCCCAAGGGTTTGAATACTGCACACCGATCCAGGCTGAAGCGCTACGTGCAACGCTGCTGGGTGGCGATATAGTGGGTAAAGCGCAAACCGGTACCGGCAAGACGGCTGCATTTTTGATCTCGGTAATGGCGTACTTCCTTGAAGAGCCTGCACCTAATGGTCAAAAGCCCGGTGCGCCGCGAGCGCTGATTATTGCGCCTACGCGTGAGTTGGCCCTGCAAATCGAAAAAGACGCCAAGGCGCTTGCTCGCTTTACGCAGTTGAACGTGGCCAGCGTTGTTGGTGGGATGGACTATCAAAAGCAGCGCGAAAGTCTGGGCAAAAAGATTGATATCCTGGTCGCAACGCCAGGCCGCTTGCTGGACTTCCATCAAAAGCGCGATATCGACCTTTCTGAAGTGGAAGTGCTGGTATTGGATGAAGCCGACCGTATGCTGTCGATGGGCTTTATTCCTGACGTGAAGCGTATTATTCGCTACACGCCGAAGACAGAAGAGCGCCAGACGTTCCTGTTTTCTGCCACCTTTACCGACGATATTCTCAATCTGGCCAATCAGTGGACGGTTAACCCAGCCCACGTTGAGATTGAAGTCACGGTTGAAAACCAGGCGGATATTGACCAGCGTGTTTATCTCGTCTCGGACGACGATAAGCAGCGCCTGCTGGTAAACCTGCTTGAGCAAGAGAGCTTTGAGCGTGTGATGGTATTCGGTAATCGCCGCGATTTGGTTCGTAAGCTGGATGACCTGCTGAAAAAAGCCGGTATCAGTGCGGCCATGCTGTCGGGTGACGTACCGCAAAACCAGCGCATCACTACGCTTGAGCGTTTCCGCGAAGGTGATATTCAAGTGTTGGTTGCTACGGATGTGGCAGGCCGCGGAATTCACATTGAAGACGTAAGCCACGTCATCAACTACACGCTGCCTGAAGACCCGGAAGACTACGTTCACCGTATTGGTCGTACCGGTCGTGCAGGCGCCAAAGGCGTTTCCATCAGCTTTGTGGGCGAAGAAGATGCCTTCTCATTGCCTGAGATCGAACGCTATATCAACGGCAAACTGCCCTGCGAACATCCGCCGGAAGGTATGCTGTAAAGCACATGCTTGATGATGCCCTAAAAAGCGATATTCAGGACGCTTATCGTCGCGTGGTGGAAAAGCTTGAGCTGACGCCACGCTACGGGCAGCGCCTGATGATTGCTGAGATTGCCCGCACGTTAGGGGACATCGAAAGCGATAGCGAAGGCAAGCGCACCAGCGACAGTCATGTCTGTGTGCTGGAGGCAGGCACCGGTACCGGCAAAACGCTGGCGTATCTGATCGCTGCATTACCTATTGCGAAAGCGCGTGGTAAGCGGCTGGTCATTTCGACCGCTACGGTTGCCTTGCAAGAGCAAGTGCTGAATCAAGACTTGCCCGCGCTTGCCAGCCATAGTGGCATTGCCTTTCGCTACGCGTTGGCGAAAGGTCGCGGCCGGTATGTGTGTGTGGCCAAGCTGGACCAGGTAATGGAAGGCGCTGAGCCTAACCCGACGCTTTCGCTATTCGAGCAGTCGCTGCAAACCGAAAGTAGCGATTTTACCGTGCTTGCCACTGATATGACGGACGCCTATGGGCAGGGTAAGTGGGAGGGCGACCGCGATAACTGGCCCACCACCATTGATGATGCCCACTGGCGGCGGCTAACAGTAGACCACCGCCAATGCACCGGTAGGCGCTGTGGCCACTTTGGCGCCTGTGCCTTTTTTCGCTCGCGTCGTGATCTTGAAAATGCGGATGTCATCGTTGCCAACCATGACCTGGTGCTGGCGGATTTGGCGCTGGGAGGTGGGGCGATTTTGCCCGATCCTGCCGACTGCATTTTTGTCTTTGATGAAGGCCATCACCTGCCTGATAAGGCGCTTTCGCATTTCGCCCATCGGTTTGCCGTACACGGCTGTGTGCGTTGGTTAAACACGCTTAAAAGCAGTTTGACCGACCTGAATCAGGCGTTGGCGGTGCAGACCACCATCGCGCGCTTACTGGCAAGCCTGCCCGAGGCCATCCATGGCTTGGAACCTGTGCTAGGCGATGTGTTTAGCGTAGGGCACCAGCTGGCGGGGCGGCCCAATGGGCTGTCCGATGAAGAAAACACACTGCAATCGCGGTTTGAAAAAGGCCAGGTGCCTGATGCGCTGCGTGAACAGGCGCAGCAGCTACTGGTGATGTTTGCCACGCTCTCGCGCTGTCTGGAAAGCATCAGCGAGATTCTGCGTGAAAGCCTTGATCCTGATAAGCAGACCGGGCTTGATCGCGAGCAAGCGGAAAGCTGGTTGCCACTGGTCGCTCTGCTGCATGGCCGCGCCCTGGAAGCCCACGCCTTATGGCAAGCGTTTAGTGAAAAGGATGCCCCTAACGCGCCGCCAAGTGCTCGGTGGCTTACGCTAAGTCGGGTGGCGGGTGAGCCCGAGATTGAGTTTTCTGCAAGCCCTGTATCAGCGGCCCATACACTTGCCAAGCATTTGTGGGGGCGCTGCCATGGCGCAGTGGTCACCTCGGCAACGCTGACTGCACTGGGTCGATTTGAACGCATTCAGGAGCGTGCCGGGTTGGCTAATCGGTACCGCTACCAGGCGTTGCCCAGCCCGTTTGATTATGCCAATGCGGTGCTGCGTGTGCCAAAGGAGGCGACGGACCCGGGTGATCGCGATGCACATGAAAATGCGATCGCCCAGTTTGTCACGCAATTGACCGAGAAGGAGGCGGCCCTGGTGCTGTTTTCTTCTCGTGCGCAGCTTCGCGCGGTAGAGAAAAGCCTGCCAGCGGCCATCAGAGAGCGGGTGCTTGCCCAGGATGCGTTGCCCAAAAGAGAGTTAATTGAGCGGCACCGCGCGGCGGCCGACAAGGGCAAAGGCAGTATTATTTTTGGGCTAGCCAGTTTTGCTGAAGGGATTGATCTGCCTGGTGACTATTTGACCCACGTGGTGATCACGCGGCTGCCGTTTTCAGTGCCGGATGACCCGGTAGGGGCGACGCTTGCCGAGTGGATCGAGAGCCAGGGCGGGAACTCGTTTATGCGTATTAGCGTGCCGGATGCCTCGATTAAACTGGTGCAGGCCTGTGGGCGGCTGATTCGTAAAGAGAGCGACCAGGGGGTCATTACGTTGTTGGACAAGCGTGTGATTACCCGGCGCTACGGTCAGGCGCTACTGGATGCTTTACCACCGTTCAGGCGCGAGATTCACCCATAAGCCACCTGTAATCATCTGCCCCCCCCCCGCTATGGCTGACGCCATAGCGGGGGATGTGCGTGCGGTCGGGTTACTGCGCAATGCGCTTGGCAAGTACCGGTGCCAGCTTGTTGTTCATGCGGGTAAACGTTTCTACCGTCGTATCCCAATCGATACAGGCATCCGTAATGGAAACACCGTACTGCAGTTGGCTTAGGTCCGCGGGGACTTTTTGATTGCCCCAGCCGATATTGGATTCCACCATCAGGCCGATGATAGAGGTGTTGCCTTCAAGAATCTGGTTGGTCACGTTCTCCAGTACCAACGGCTGTAAAGCCGCGTCTTTATTAGAGTTGGCGTGAGAACAGTCGATCATGATATTGGCAGAAAGGTTGGCTTTTTTAAGCTCTTTTTCAGCCAGCGTCACGCTAACACTGTCGTAATTGGGCTTGCCGTTACCGCCCCGTAGAACGACGTGGCCGTATGCGTTACCCCGGGTGCGAATAATGGCTACTTGACCGGCTGGGTTAATGCCCAGGAAATTATGCGGGCTCGCCACGGACTGCAGCGCATTGATCGCGACATCCAGGCTGCCATCGGTACCGTTTTTAAAACCGACCGGTGAGGAGAGGCCTGAGGCCATTTCGCGGTGCGTTTGTGACTCAGTGGTACGTGCACCAATCGCTGACCAACTGATACAGTCTTGCAGATATTGAGGCGAAATGGGGTCGAGTGCTTCGGTCGCCAGCGGCAAACCAATGTCCGCCAGGTCGACCAGCAGCTTGCGCGCAATATGCAGGCCTTCATCAATCTCAAAGGAGTCGTTGAGGTGCGGGTCGTTGATAAGGCCTTTCCAGCCGACCGTTGTGCGAGGCTTTTCAAAATACACGCGCATCACGATATAAAGACTATCGCTGACCTGGTCGGCCAGTTTGCGCAAGCGGCGGGCGTAATCCAGCGCTGCGTCTACATCGTGGATAGAGCAGGGGCCGACGACAACTAACAGGCGTGGATCTTTACCATCCAGAATATTCTGAATCGTTTGACGCCCTTCAATGACCGTACGTTCAGCGGTATCGGTAAGAGGAACCGCCCGCTTGAGTGCGTCGGGCGTGGTGAGGACATCCTGGGCGAGGACGTTAAGGTTATGGACCTGTTGTTCTGACATCTAGCTACCTATGCGTGCGCAGTGAGCGAAAAATAACGCCTACTATGGCGTGTCAGGGTGGTAAAAATCAATTCTTGAGGAACTTGAAAGCGTTGAGCAGTGTCAGCTTCAAGATTTTGCAAGTAGTGTGTAAGCGCTTGATGCCTCGTACAGAACGCGTAACACTTAGCGTTATGAATCATAAACACAGCGGCATAATTGGTCGCCGCTGTCATCATTGTCATTAATTAATGCCCAAGGGACGCTATGCTGCTTGCTGTGAAGGCCCGATCAAAAGGGGTGACAGAAATAGGGCTCGACGCATGTCGTACGAGCTGGAGGGGCGTGTGAATGGGCACTCGGGAAACGGATCAACAGCTTGTCGAACGTGCCCAAAAAGGTGATACGCGCGCGTTTGATCTGCTGGTAAAAAAATACCAGCATAAAATTATTGGTTTGATCGGTCGCTACGTACACGATCACTCTGAGGTCCAGGACGTGGCCCAGGAAGCGTTTATCAAAGCCTATCGAGCGCTCGGTAAGTTTCGTGCTGAAAGTGCTTTCTATACTTGGATGTATCGCATTGCTATCAATACGGCTAAAAACCATCTGGTATCTCGGGGCCGACGGCCACCTGGTAGCGACCTGGACATTGTGGATGCAGAGCTTGTCGACCAGAGTGGCCGATTGGCAGATGCCGAGTCGCCAGAAGCTGCTATTGCACGTGATCAACTTGAAGCCGCCGTTTTTGAGGCGATTGAAAAGCTACCGGACGATCTACGTACGGCCATTACGCTGCGCGAACTGGATGGCCTTGCCTACGAAGATATTGCTCAGGTAATGCAGTGCCCAGTGGGGACTGTGCGTTCGCGGATTTTTCGCGCGCGTGAAGCGGTGGATGAACACATTCGACCGTTAGTGACGACTGCACGGAACAGTCGCGACGAATAGTGGTCGATAGAACTGAATAAACACAGTGCTGCTGGAAGTTGCAGGTAGAAGTTGCAGATAACGGTCAGGACACAGAAAATTACGTTTTTCCTTTTTTTGTGAACTGTCTGGCAGGCAAAGCGTCATACTCATCAGTTGCTTCCGTTGAACGGATGAGAACAAGCAGCCGTGACGCTTTAGAACTACCATGTCGCATCAAGCGGCTGATGTACCAAAGAATGAGGCAGCATCATGCGAGGTGCGTTGCACTAAGCGAGTTGTTATCAGATCTTGGCCAGTGGAGTTGTTACAGCGGTCGCTGCTTATTTGCCGTGCTGCGGTAAGGCTTCATTTAACACAGTGTGAGGGTGTGAAGTATGAGTCAAAACACACGGGAATCGCTTTCAGCATTAATGGATAGCGAAAGTGATGAGCTGGAACTACGCCGAGTGTTGAAGGCACTGCCAAATGATACTGATGCGGCAGATACGTGGCGACGTTATCACTTGGCTCGTAGCATGATGCAGCGTGAGCGGAGTGTTGATGTGAGCGCCGACCTTTCCGCCGGTATTATGGCGCGTTTACAGGATGAACCTGCTCCGATGATGGCTGACGCCCCAGCGTCAACCCCTGCTCGGTCAAGTAACATCTCTTTTGCCCGCGGCGCCGGTGTTGCAGCAGCGGTATCACTTATGGTGATTACTGGTGTTCAGTTCTTTGGTGCTGACGGTGAAAGTATTGAGCCAGGCAACACTATTGCGGCAACGTCCTCGACGGGCGGAGGTGCAGCGGGTCAGGTTCAGCCTGTCAACCTTGCCGCCTCGCAGCCAGCGTCAATGACCTCTGCCAGTATGCCGATGTTTGAACCAACGCCTTTTCGGGTTAATGGTCAAGCGCAAAACGGGCTAATGAACGTAAGCGAAACGGGTTTCGCTTCAGCCGCCGTGGCTCAAAGTGCTCCCGCACAGCAAGGTACCACTATTGATGTTGATCAGATCAGGCTTCTGCAGTCGTATCTGGAGCAGCATTCTCAGGGTGCCGCTTATGGCAATGGCGAAAGCTGGATGCCATTGATGCGTTCTTCTGTCACTGAACCACTAGGCCAACGCTAACATGTTATGACAATGTTTCCGGAGTGAGGCACCTGAATACGAATTTTAAACACGTATTCGTAAGGTATAACTCGGGAAAATGCCTTGGTTTCGAGATAGGTATTTGAAAGATGGCAGGTAACAGCAGGCTAAGAGTGGCTACCGAGAGATAAGGGAATAAACCCGCATGATGGTGACCTGGCGAAACAGGTGGATGGCTTCTGCTGCGTTATTGAGCATTAGCCTGTTGCCTTTACAGCTCTATGCACAAACTGATGAACGGGGCATGTGTGCGGATGTGCCCTCTGAAAATGCATCTGGCAATGTTCAGGTGTGGCTGGAAAGAAGTTTACAGGCGAGCCATTGTTATACGTTTCAAGCGCGGGCCGTGGTGATTAATGCCATTGATGTGCGCACGCTAGCGCTTTCTCATCGCATTCAGGATGGTGTTCGCCAGCAAGTTGTTCAACAGCTTGATGGCCCCTCTGTAAGCGTCGAGCGTCGCTCCCGCGTAGGACAGCTGGCTTGGTCAGAAAAAAGCGAAAACGGCGCGTTCCCTTCTCTGGAAGGGTGGGTTGACCACGCTTCTCAGTTTTACGATATTTCGCTGGATGAAGACGTCCGAGTCGCTGGGCGCGAGGCGGCAACGCTTCGATTTGAGCCGCATGACCAGCAGCGTTATACCCATGAGTGGTGGTTGGATAATGCAACCGGCTTATTGTTAAAACACGTGTTAAGTGATTCAACGGGTCGTATTTTAGAAACCTTTCAAATAACACAATTAAATGAGCCCGAGCGCTATACAGGTCAGGTTGTCATTGATGCGTTGCCCGTCAGCACAGAACCCGCTTGGCAGCCTTCATGGCTGCCCGAAGGGTTTGTCGCTCAGCCGACATTCTCCCAAGGTGACGAGGCGCATCAGCGTTTGTATAGCGACGGTTTGGCCACCATTAGCATTTTTGCCGAGCCTCAAGCGGGGCCGCAAGATTTGAATCGCGGCGTCCACCAAATTGGTGTTTCGTCGATAGCGGTTGACGAATATGCTGAAGGCGAGCAGTACTGGCAGCTCGTCGGTATTGGTGAAGTTCCCCCTTCAATGCTTCAGCGTATTGTTCAATCGGTTGAGTTTGACTAAATTTTCTTATGTACATTGTGCGCATGTTCTCCAGCTCAATCAGTCCAGCCAAGGTATTAATGCGTAGATGAAATCTGAAAGAGATGCCTTGCTGCGTGCCGGTCGCGTTGTTGGCTACACCCCGCGTGGGCTGTTAGTCGATGTGTCGGTTAAAGAGAGTTGTCAGCAGTGTGCCCAGGGCCGTGGATGTGGCATGGGCGTGTTGGCGCGTCAGCAGCACCAGCGTATTGAAGTCAAAACCCCTTATGCCTCCCAACTTTGCGAACACTACCCGCTTGGCACAAGCGTAACGCTTACTCTTGGCCGTTCCGATATTACCCTGTTAGCCTTGCTTGTCTATGCGCTGCCGTTATTGGTTGCGCTAATGTTATCAGGAGGGGTTGCAGCGTTAGGCGGGGCTGAGTGGTGGGCACCCGCCAGTTTTTTTATGACGTTGTTCATTGGATGTGTGACTTTAAAAAAAATGCTTAGCGGGCGAACGGAACGCTTTCGCCCTCAATTGGTCAGTTAGGCGTCCTGCATCTCATGGTGAGTTGCACTTCCTTCGTTTGATGTCTGCTTTATTAGGAGCTCTTACATGAAGCGCTTGGTTCTTCCTTCCGCATTATGGCTATGCATGGCCACATTATTGATGATAGGCCAAAATGCCTATGCCTATAATTTACCCGATTTCACAGAGTTGGTTGAAGAGGCCGCGCCAGGCGTTGTCAATATTTCAACCAGCCGTACCGTGCAACGCAGTAGTGGCCCTTCAGTGGGTGGGTTCGGCGGGCAAGAGATACCTGAGATTTTCCGGCATTTTTTTGGCGATAGTTTTCCAACCCCGCCAGGCAGCGGCGGACAAGGGCGTGGTGAAGAGCGTCAGTCGCTGGGGTCTGGGTTCGTGATTAGCGATGATGGCTATATCATGACTAACGCCCACGTTGTCCAGGATGCTGACGAGATATTGGTGCGCTTGAATGACCATCGAGAGCTTTCCGCTGAGTTGGTCGGCAGCGATGCTCAGACCGACGTTGCACTTTTAAAAATTGATGCCTCTGAATTACCGGTCTTGAATCTTGGCAATTCTGACGATCTTAAAGTGGGTGAGTGGGTGGCCGCGATTGGCTCTCCGTTCGGGTTTGATCATTCCGTCACTGCAGGCATTATTAGCGCGATTAATCGCACATTGCCGCGTGATGCCTACGTTCCTTTTATTCAAACGGATGTGGCGATCAACCCAGGTAATTCCGGTGGGCCGCTGTTTAACCTTGACGGAGAAGTCGTCGGGATTAACTCGCAAATCTTTACCCGTAGCGGTGGCTTTATGGGGCTTTCATTTGCGATACCCATTAATGTCGCCATGGACGTTGCTGATCAACTGCGTGAAGAGGGACGCGTTGATCGCGGTTGGCTAGGCGTCATGATTCAACCTGTATCTCAGGATTTGGCCGAATCCTTTGGTATGGAAAACGCAAGTGGGGCGCTCATTGCTGACCTTGACCCGGAAGGCCCTGCGGCGCAAGGCGGCTTGCGTGCTGGCGACGTGATTACTGGCGTCAATGGCGAAGAGGTTGATCGCTCAAGCACGCTGCCGCGCTTAATTGGCCGTGTTACGCCTGGAAGTGATGTGGAGCTTACCTTAATGCGCGATGGCGAAGAGGTAGCGGAGACGGTAGCGCTGGGGCATTGGCCCGATTCCGAAGCAGCCACGCAGGGTGATGAAAGCAACAATCAGGTGCGTTTGGGCATTTCGGTTGCCGAGTTGGATGACGCGATGCGTGAGCGCCTAAATATTGAGGGGGGCGTTGCAGTGCGTCAGATTGAGCCGGATAGCGTTGCCGCTCAAGCGGGCCTCCATGTTGGCGATGTACTGGTAAGTGTTGATCACCGCAGCGTATCTTCTCCGGATGAGTTGCTAGACATTGTTGAACAGCTACCCAGTGATCGGGCAATTCCAGTACGTGTTTACCGTGAGGGTCGCTCACTGTTTTTAGCTTTACGCCTGGAATAAGACCTTCTCTGCCTACCCAGTCCGGCGGTTCTCGCCGGACTGCTGTTCCTATCCCCCACATATCGCTACAATAGCGCTTATCTTTTTAACGGAAATAGGCAAAGTGGCCAACATGCCAGCTGTTTTCGGGCTTTAAACTCTCGAGGCGGCTGGTAATAAAGCCGCTTACGTACCACTAAGGCAGACCACTCTCGATGTCCCACGACGTTTCTAGCAGTAATTTAAAGAACATAAGAAACTTCTCAATTATCGCTCATATCGATCACGGGAAATCAACGCTCTCTGATCGCTTGATCCAAACCTGCGGTGGATTGACCCAGCGTGAGCTTAAAGAGCAAGTGCTCGACTCCATGGACATTGAGCGCGAGCGTGGTATCACCATTAAAGCGCAATCGGTGACGCTCGATTACACTGCGGCCGATGGCGAGGTGTATCAGCTTAATTTCATCGATACGCCAGGCCACGTGGATTTCTCCTATGAAGTATCGCGCTCACTGTATGCCTGCGAAGGGGCGCTGCTGGTCGTAGATGCGGGCCAAGGAGTTGAGGCGCAGTCGGTGGCTAACTGCTATACCGCCATCGAGCAGGGCCTGGAAGTATTGCCGGTCCTCAATAAAATCGATTTACCCCAAGCCGACCCGGACAAGGTGGCGCAAGAGGTTGAGGAAATCATTGGTCTCGACGCCACAGACGCTTGTCAGGTGTCCGCCAAAAGCGGTATCGGCATTGAAGGACTGCTTGAACGTTTGGTGCGTGATATTCCGCCGCCTAAAGGTGACCGGAATGCCCCCCTGCAAGCATTGATCATTGACTCCTGGTTTGATAACTATCTGGGCGTAGTCTCGCTGGTGCGCTTGTTTGATGGCACGCTGCGCAAGGGCGACAAGATCCGTATCAAGTCAACGGGCCGCGACTGGAACGCCACTGAAGTGGGCATTTTTACTCCGTTGCGCAAAGAGACCAATATCCTGCGCGCGGGTGAGGTGGGCTTTATTGTCGCAGGCATTAAAGAGATTCACGGTGCGCCGGTGGGTGACACTATCACGCATACCAAAACGCCCGACGTGCCGCGTCTGCCTGGTTTTCAGAAGGTGAAACCTCAGGTGTATGCCGGGATGTTCCCCGTCAGTGCTGATGACTACGAAGACTTCCGGGATGCGCTTGAAAAGCTCGCGCTTAACGATGCCTCTTTAGAGTATGAACCGGAAAACTCGGATGCTCTGGGCTTTGGTTTTCGCGTCGGTTTCCTGGGCACGCTCCACATGGAGATTATCCAGGAGCGGCTTGAGCGCGAATACAATATTGACCTGATTACCACGGCACCTACCGTGGTATACGAGCTTGCGATGAAGAATGGTGATGTCACTTACATCTCCAACCCCTCCAAACTGCCGGATATGGCAGACGTGGATGAGATGCGTGAGCCCATCGTGAGGGCCAGTATTCTGGTGCCTCAGGAGTTTGTGGGTAACGTCATTACCGAGTGTGAGCAGCGCCGCGGTACCCAGAAAGACATGCAGTTCCTGGGTAACCAGATTCAGTTAGCCTATGAGTTGCCGATGTCGGAAGTGGTCATGGATTTCTTCGACCGCCTGAAATCCATCTCACGCGGTTACGCGTCGCTTGAGTACAATTTCGAGCGTTTCGAAGCGGCCAAGTTGGTGCGCCTGGACGTGCTGATCAATAGCGAAAAGGTAGATGCCCTCGCGGTGATTATTCACCGTGATCATGCCCATAGCCGCGGCCGGCTGCTGGTCGAAAAAATGAAAGAGCTGATTCCGCGCCAGATGTTTGACGTGGCCATTCAGGCCGCTATCGGTGGTCAGGTAGTGGCGCGCTCTACCGTAAAAGCCCTGCGTAAAAACGTAACGGCAAAATGTTATGGCGGTGATGTAAGCCGTAAGAAAAAACTACTGGAAAAACAGAAAGCCGGTAAAAAACGGATGAAGCAGGTGGGGCGCGTTGAAATTCCCCAGGATGCCTTCCTCGCTGTGCTCAAGGTTAACGACTAGGGAAGGTTTCCTTTATGGATTTTTCATTACTGCTGGTACTGGCCGTTGTAATTTCAGGGGTCGTTTATTTTATCGATGTGATTTGGCTGCGGCCTAAGCGTCGTGAGCGGTTGGCGAAAGCAGAGGAAGCCGCTGCTGGGAACATCGACGCACCAACACAGGAAAAACTTTTAAAAGAGCCTTGGCCGGTCGATTATGCGCGCTCTTTTTTCCCGGTACTTCTGGTGGTATTGGTAGTACGCAGTTTTATTGTCGAACCGTTTCAAATTCCATCGGGTTCAATGCGGCCTACGCTGGAAGTAGGCGATTTTATCCTGGTGAACAAGTTTGCCTACGGCTTGCGTTTGCCGGTGGTTCACAACCGTATTTTGGAGGTTGGTGAGCCTGAGCGTGGCGATGTGATGGTGTTTCGCTTCCCGGATGAGCCATCGGTCAACTTTATCAAACGGGTGGTAGGCCTTCCGGGCGACCGTATTCGCTACGAAGATAAACAGCTTTATGTGAACGGCGAACTGGTCACTAAAACGTTATTGGAAGAAGGCCCCGATGCCTCGCCACAAGAGCTATTATTAGAAGAGCAGTTGGGTAGCGTGCGCCATACTATCTACAACAACCCCCGCGACCCAGGACCGCAAATGCGCGAAGTTGAAGTGCCTGAAGGTCACTACTTCATGATGGGCGATAATCGCGATCACTCCAACGATAGCCGTTACTGGGGGTTTGTGCCGGAAGAGAATATCGTGGGTCGTGCATTTGCTGTTTGGATGCATTGGGACGGCGGGTTGCCCAGCTTTAATACGGTGCGACGCATTGAATGAATAAGTTTATGTCAGCCCTGGTTAGTCATGTCACTAATAGTTAACGTCAATGACGTAGGAGCCTTGTGAGTAATCCTTTAAACGCTTTTTGCCGACGAATCGGCCATACCTTTGGCGACGAGACGCTCTTGGAACTGGCCATGACGCACCGAAGCTACGGTGGTCGTAACAATGAGCGCCTGGAGTTTCTGGGTGATTCAATTGTTAATTTCGTTATCGCAGAAGCCTTGTTTCAACGTTTCCCTCAAGCGCGGGAAGGGCAGTTATCGCGCCTTCGCGCGCGTTTGGTGAAAGGCCAAACACTTGCTGAGCTCGCCCGTGAAATGACCTTTGGAGAATGCTTGCGCTTGGGGTCGGGGGAAATGAAAAGCGGAGGGCATCGCCGTGAGTCGATTCTCGCCGATGCGGTTGAAGCGATAATTGGTGCCATTTACCTGGACGCCGGCATGGATGTTGTCCGGGAACGCGTGCTTTCCTGGTACGCCGAGCGTCTAGAGAATATCTCGTTACAAGATACCCAGAAAGATCCTAAAACACGCTTACAAGAGTTTTTGCAGTCGCGTCAGTCAGCGCTGCCGCGCTATGAAGTGGTCTCTGTAAAGGGCGAGGCGCATGCCCAGACCTTTACCGTGGAGTGCTACATTGAGCTACTAAGCAAGCATACCACCGGTAAAGGCCCTAGTCGCCGCCATGCTGAACAGCAAGCGGCAGAAGAAGCGCTTTCGTACCTTGAGAAAAAACCAGGAGACAAATCATGAGCCAATCCTGCGGCTTTGTGGCCATTGTTGGACGGCCTAACGTAGGCAAATCAACCCTCATGAATCGTATTCTGGGGCAAAAAATCTCGATTACCTCGCGGCGTCCGCAAACCACGCGCCATCAGGTAATGGGTATTAAAACGGTTGAAGATACGCAGTTTATTTACGTGGATACACCGGGCATGCACATCATGTCCAAAGACCGTAATAAAGCCATCAACCGCTTTATGAATCAGGCGGCTACCCAAGCACTTCGTGATGTTGACTGTGTGGTCTTTATTATTGATCGCACCCGCTGGACTGACGAAGACCAGGCCGTGCTCAAGCGTCTTGAGCATGTTAAGGCACCGGTTATTCTGGCCGTCAATAAGGTGGATCGTCTACAGGATAAGGGCGACTTACTACCCTGGCTTGCTGAAGTGGGCGCGCGGCGTGAGTTTGCAGCCGTTGTGCCTATTTCAGCCAAGCACGGCACCCAGGTAGAAACGCTGGAAGAGGAAGTGGCTAAACACCTGCCAGAAAGCGTGCACTTCTTTCCGGAAGACCAGATTACCGACAAGAGCCTGCGCTTTATGGCCGCTGAGCTGGTGCGTGAAAAAGTCATGCGTCAGTTGGGTGACGAGTTGCCCTACCAGATGACCGTTGAGATTGAAGAGTTCCGCGAAGCCGGGCGCGTCACGCATATCAGCGCGCTGATTCTGGTGGAACGCCAAGGGCAGAAAGTCATCCTGATCGGCGAAAACGGTGACCGGATCAAGAGCATCGGCCGCGAGGCGCGCCTGGATATGGAGCGCGTGCTGGGTACCAAGGTCATGCTTAATATGTGGGTCAAGGTGAAGCGCGGTTGGTCCGATGACGAGCGTGCCCTGAAAAGCCTGGGTTACGACCTCGATTGAGTGTCGCAATGTCAGCGGAACCCGCTTTTTTACTGCATCGTAAACCCTACCGTGAAACCAGCGCGTTAGTTGATTTACTGACGCTTAATAATGGCCGTATCCGCGCCGTTGCCCACGGAGGGCAGCGGCCGGGGTCCAAGTCGCGTCAACGACTACAGCCGTTTACGCCGCTGTTTGTTAGCTGGCGCGGCGAACGCGATTTGAAGCGCCTCACCTTGATGGAGTCGCGTGGACAAACGGCATTACTGGCAGGAGAGGGGCTCCTATGCGGTCTTTACGCGAATGAAATCGCCACCCGACTGCTGCCCCTGGAACTCGCTGCGCCCGATGTTTTTGCCTTCTATACGGCGCTGCTTGAAGCGCTGCCAATGCCTTCCAGGCGCGCTCTTGCCTTGCGGCGGTATGAGTGGGCATTGCTGGATGCGCTTGAAGCTACCCCGCGTTTTTGTACGCCAGATAATAACGTGCTGGACCCGCAAGCCCGCTATCGGTTTGATGCACAAAGCCGTGCTTTTCTTCCCGCAGAGCAGGGGCTTGAAGGGCGCGCATTGCGTTATATTGAGCAGGGTGACTGGCAACATGCGGGGCTTGCAAGCGTTCTTAAGTCAGTCATGCGGGCGGCACTAGCACCGCATTTGGGGTCTGCTGCGCTGCGCTCTCGGGAGCTAATGATGGCACTGGCCCGCCGGCGTCAGCCATAGTTCATGCTTATGACTTTTTTGGAATGGAGATAGTTATGCATCCTCCGCGTATTCTACTGGGCGTTAATATCGACCATATCGCCACGCTGCGTCAGGCACGTGGTACCCGCTACCCGGACCCGGTACAGGCTGCTTTGTTGGCTGAAGAAGCGGGCGCAGATGGCATTACGGTGCATTTACGCGAAGACCGCCGCCATATACAGCTTCGCGATGTCAGGCTGTTGGCGGACGTGTTGAATACCCGTATGAATTTAGAGATGGCAGTGACCGAAGAGATGCTCGCGTTGGCTGAAGAGGTGCGCCCAGCACACGTATGCCTGGTACCTGAAAAACGCGAAGAACTTACCACAGAGGGCGGTCTGGATGTGGTCGGTAGTTTTGATGCGGTTGCCAAAGCGTGCGAGCGGCTGAAAAACGCAGGCTGCGACGTATCGCTGTTTATTGACCCTGATGAAGCGCAAATTGATGCGGCTCATCGCGCTGGTGCCCCAACGATTGAACTGCATACCGGTGCTTATGCAGAAGAGAAGCTGGGGAGTGACGCCGCAAATGCTGAGTATCAGCGCTTAACCGCAGCAGCGACTCAGGCCGTTTCCCTGGGGCTGGTGGTTAACGCTGGGCATGGCCTTCATTACCATAATGCAGAAGCGATAGCCGCACTACCTGGGGTGAATGAGCTGAATATCGGACACGCCATTATTGCTCGCGCGCTGTTTGTTGGCCTCAAAGAGGCTGTTCAGGAAATGAAGCGGCTTATTATTGCAGGCCAGGAAGCGGGGTTGATGGCGGCTTTAGATGCTCACGATCATGAACATAGCCATGAGCATGCAGATGAGCATACGCATGGTCATCATGACTGCTGTGGTCACTAACAGATGATTGTGGGGATTGGTTCCGATATTGCCCGGGTAGCGCGTTTTACCCGGGCAGTTGAGCGTCATGGGCCACGTTTTGCCCAGCGTATTTTGGGAACTGACGAATACGCGATATGGCAGCAAAAAGGCGAACCGGTGGCTTACTTGGCGAAAAGATTTGCCGCTAAAGAGGCGTTTGTAAAAGCACTAGGGCTTGGCCTTCGAGGCGGCATGCAGTGGGGGGACATCCAAGTGGTTAATGACCCCTTGGGGAAGCCCTTCTTGCAGTTGAGCCATGAGGCCAAGCGGCTAATGCAGGCATCCGGCGCGACGACCAGCCATATCACGCTAAGTGATGAAGCGGAGTACGCGGTTGCCTTTGTCATTCTGGAGCGTTAGACCCATCGGCCAGCCTGCTTCGATGAGTACGCAAGCGTGCCATTGCGGTGTACAACGCTTCCAGGAGGCTCTCCACATGACTGAGCCCGCTGGTGCGTAACCGCGTCTCAAGGGTTTCTACCAATAGGGCTAGCTCAGGTGCGCCGCAGTAACGGCTTGCTCCATTGAGCCCATGCACCCAGTCAAGTAGCATCGCCAGGTTTTTCTGGGCATAGGCGGCACGCATTTGCGTTTCTGTTTCATCCAGGCTGTCAATCAGGCGTATAAGCTGTGCATAGGCAACGCTCTCTTTGCCGCCCGCAAGCTGTGTGCCCATGGTTAAATCGACGGCCGCGAGTGCTTCACTGGCAAATTCAGTAGTGCCTTTTCGTTGCAAGGCTGCCGTTGATGTCACGGTAGGCAGAGAAGGGGGGACGGCCAAAAAACGCAGCAACAGCTGTTGTAGCTGCGCCTCATCAACAGGTTTTATCAGTACATCATCCAACCCAGCCGCCAGCCACTGCTGACGTTCACTGCTTAAAGCATGAGCGGTTACCGCAATAATAGGGCAGCGTGACCAGTGATTATTGATACGGCGCAGTGCCTGACTGGTTTCAACGCCGTCCATACCCGGCATACGAATATCCATTAGCACCATGTCAGCCGTGTAATTAACTGCCAAGGCAAGCGCTTCATGCCCGCTATCGGCAAGCGTAATACGCAGTTGATCCGTTTCAAGCAGCGCCTTAAGCAGTTCACGGTTGGAGGCATTGTCGTCAACAATCAAAATATCAATGACGGAAGGGTCCGTAGGCGGAGGCGCTTTTGATTGAGCGGACGCTATTTCTTTATCTGCAGGCTGCAGTAAATGGCGCAATGTCGTGACCAGCTGAGCGCGAGTGAAAGGTTTGCAGAGCATTTCCCCGCCATGAGGAAGCTCCCAAGGCGGTAAGTCATAGCTGGTGGTGTTTGCCAGAATCAATACGGGGCAGGCGGCTTGCTCAATCAAATCTCGCCAGTAGTCTCTCCTCTCTATTTCGAACTCGTCTTGATCCAGGCATAACATCAGTAGGTCTTCGGGCTCATTAGCGGTAAAGGCGACGGGAATAGCCCCCCAGCGCTCTAGCAAGTACTCAAGCGTATTGCGAGTAGGCGTATGGGTTTCATAAAGACGTACGACCGGGCTTTTCAGAGTAAGCTCTGCGGGGCGTTCGCCGCTTTGGTTAGCCAAAAGTGGAAGGGTAAAGGAGAACGTTGAGCCGTGGCCTACCTCGCTTTCCACGCTGATAGTGCCGCCCATTCGCTCAATCAACTGGCGGCAAATCGATAAGCCCAGCCCGCTACCGCCAAATTGGCGTGAATGGCTGGGTTTTGCCTGGGAAAAAGCGCTAAAAAGCTGTTTTTGATGCTCTTCACTCAAACCAATGCCGGTATCACTAACACTGATACGCAGTACCACGTGCTGGCCTTCCTGGGTGTCGAGCATCACACGAACAATAACGTCGCCTTCGTGGGTAAACTTGAGTGCATTGCCGACCAGGTTACTAAGCACCTGATGAATACGCAGCGGGTCGCCGCTAAGCGGCGTAGGCACATCATCGTAAATCATTGCCACCAGGTGCAGATGTTTACGTTGCGCCTCAGGCGCATGCAGGCCAATTACTTCATCCAAAAGCGATACAATATCAATGTCGACTTCTTCAAGTGTGAGACGATTTGCTTCAAGCTTGGAAAAATCGAGCACGTCATTGACGAGCATTAGCAGGTTGTCGCAGGCACGGTGAACGTGCTCTAACCACCCCTGTTGGCGGTTATCCAACCTGGAGCGGCTCAGTAACCGGCAAAAACCGATAATGCCATTGAGTGGCGTGCGTATCTCATGGCTCATATTGGCTAAAAATTCGGATTTAACGGCATTCGCACGGAGCGCGCTGCGGTGGGCCAGGTCGAGCTTGATATTTTGCTCTTCAATGGTTTCCATTGATTCCTGCAATTCGCTGGTCGCTTGCTCAATCTGGGTCTGCATATCGCGCTGCGACTGCTGAAAGTGCTCAGCCAGGCTATTCACATGAACGGCTAGTTGGCGAAGTTCGCTTGGCCGTGCAGGCGTTAAATGCAGCCGATAGTCGCCACGAGATAAGCGATATAAGGCCTGGTTAGCTTCTTCAATAGGCCGGGAAATATACCGACTGACAGCAAAGGCACCCAGAAAAAGCAGTAGCCCTAATAGCATGCCGCCCAGGCTTAAACTGGCCAACAGTTTGTAACGTTCAAGCGTCAAAGGGCGGGCGTTTGCCTCGGCTTCAAGCCAGCCCACCCCGGTCGGGTTTATGTTGGGGAGCACGCTATCAAGAGGGACTAGAAGTCGCCAAATATGCTCTTCTTCTTCTATCAGGGGAGCGCTGGGCGCTGTTAAACGTAGCTGAGGCGGGGTGGAGCGGCCTAGCACGAACAAACGGTTACCTTGCTCATCGAAGAGGCTGACAGAACTAAGCCCATAGCGGTCCAACAGCCGTCGAGAAAGCCTTTCCATACGCTGAAAGTCTGCGTCTGCCATGGCGAGCTGGAAACTGGGGGTTAATAGCTCACCGGCATCTTTAAGTCGCTCGTGAAGCGCCGCACGTTCAGCCGTATCACTTTGCACCATGAGCAAAATAGCCATCATGGCGTACACCAGAAGCGGAAAGCCGAGTAGCGCGAACAGCAAACGCGTGTTTAAAGACATGGAAGAAACTCGTTGATTCAATGTGGTTGCCTGTCCAGCGTACGACAGCACCGATATAATGCAGCATAACGGTAATGATAAGGAACGTGTGATGAATTATCCCATGCTAGAGGATGTGGTTGGCAACACTCCCTTGGTGCGTTTGAAGCGGATCACTGCTGGGCGCAACAATACGCTGTTGGCGAAGCTTGAAGGCAACAATCCCGCTGGTTCGGTAAAGGATCGTCCCGCGCTTTCGATGTTGAATGAAGCGGAAGCGCGTGGAGAAATAAAGCCAGGCGATACCCTGATCGAGGCAACCTCGGGAAATACCGGTATTGCGCTCGCCATGGCGGCGGCTATCAAAGGCTACACCATGGTCCTGGTGATGCCTGAAAATGCCTCCGAGGAGCGTAAGCAGGCCATGGTGGCTTACGGCGCCACGCTGATTTCTGCCAGTAAGGCCGGTGGTATGGAGGAGGCCCGGGATATTGCCGATGCCATGATTGAACGGGGCGAAGGCAAGCCGCTGAACCAGTTTTCCAATCCGGACAATCCCTTGGCGCACTACCGTACAACGGGGCCTGAAATATGGCAGCAAACCCAGGGGGAGGTTACCCATTTTGTAAGCTCCATGGGCACCACCGGCACTATCATGGGCGTATCTCGCTACCTTAAAGAGCAGAACGGCGCTATTCAGATTGTCGGCTTGCAGCCCTCCGATGGCGCCAGCATTCCCGGTATTCGCCGTTGGCCGCAGGCGTACCTGCCCGAGATTTTTGAAGCTCCGCGGGTAGATATTACGCTGGATGTTAGCCAGCAAGAGGCTGAAAGCAACATGCGCCGTTTGGCCCGTGAAGAGGGGATTCTGGCGGGTGTTTCATCGGGCGGCAGCCTGGCGGGTGCGTTGCGTATTGCGGAACAGGTCGAAAACGCGGTCATCGTGTTTGTTGTGTGTGATCGGGGGGATCGTTACCTCTCAATGGGCCTATTCGGCCCGGAGCTATAAATGGCCATGCTGGGTAAGCGGCGTCCATCGCGCGCTGCATCAGGCAAGTCAGGGCTGGTACGCAAGCCCGCTGCTAAGTCAACAAGCGCTTCTGATACTAGTGATGCGCTGGTGGTTGAGCGATTGGCGCATGATGGCCGGGGAGTTGCGCATGACGCCACAGGTAAAACCGTGTTTATTGACCGGGCGCTTCCCGGCGAGCGTGTTGACGCTGCCGTGCATGTCAACCGCAAACGTTTTGATGAAGCGCATGTAAAAGCGCTGCTGGACCGTTCGCAACAGCGCGTTGAGCCCCCCTGCGTTTATTTTGGCCAGTGCGGTGGTTGCCAATTGCAACATATGGCGATTGAGGCGCAGCGCACGCATAAACAAGACGTACTGTGCGAGCTGTTTGCTCGCCAGGGTATTGAGCTTGGCACTCCCCATCTGCTTCATGGCAGTACGGAGCACTATCGCCGCCGAGCGCGACTCGGCGTAAAAATAGATGGGCAGGGTAACGTGCTGCTGGGGTTTCGCGCAGCCCATAGTCATCGGTTAGTCGATATTCATCAGTGCCACGTATTGGTGGAGCCCTTGCAAGCGCTTTTGCCTCCCTTGAGGGCCTTGTTAGCAACGCTTGAGGCGCCGCGTCTGGTGGGCCACATCGAACTCTTGGCGACTGCGTCGGAATGCGTGCTGTTGGTTCGCCAGTTGAAAGCACATGCGCTGGATGCCGAGCGCTGGCAGGCATTTGCCAGGCAGCAAGGGGTTGCGCTTGGCGCGTGGCTGGGCCGCGAGTCTGCCTGCCTACACTGGTACAGCGCTGAACCGGTGCTGGAAGAGACCCTGCAGATAGAAGGCCAACCACCGCTCACGCTCACCTTTGCTCCCGGTGATTTTTTACAGGTCAATGCTGACGTCAATCAACAAATGGTGGCGCACGTGGTGAAATGGCTGGCTCCTGCGCCTGGCCAGCATGTTATGGACCTGTTTGCCGGAATGGGTAACTTTAGCCTGCCCATCGCCTCAAGCGGTGCCAAAGTACATGCCGTTGAAGGCAGCGCTTCAATGGTGGCGCGCATCAGCAGTAATGCAGCGCGTAACCGGCTAGAGGTAAGTGCTCAACAGGCTGATTTAAGCGATAGCACAGCGGTTGAAGCCTTGTTGAAAACTCAGCAGCACTTGGACGCACTGGTGCTGGACCCACCGCGTAACGGTGCAGAAACAGTGTGCAAGGCACTGGGCCGTTATCCTGTACCCAGGCTTGCGTATGTGTCGTGTGACCCGGCAACGCTTGCCCGTGATGCGGCGCATCTGGTTCGTGCAGGCTATCGTATTAAGCAAGTAGCAGTGGCGGATATGTTCCTGCACACTGCACATATGGAATCGCTTATGCTTTTCGAGTACGAAGGCTAGTCCGCCTATCGCATCAAGCCACGGTATTCGCCGTCAAGATGAATACCCTGAAGGGATGAGTAAGAGTCATGGTGAAAGTGCGTGAAGACCAGCCGCTAATGGATAGCGGCAGGGTAGACATACAACAATGGTTAACGCGCCTGCAAGAAGATGTGCGTCTAAGTGATCCTGAGCGCCTTATTGAAGCCTGCGAACTGGCAGAGCAACTCGAACGTGAGGCGCCTCGTACTCATCGTGAATGGTTATCTCCTGGTTCAAGCTTTCGTATGGGGCTTGAAATGGCAGACATTTTGGCAGATCTAACGCTTGACCAGGCGACCCTGGAAGCGGCAGTGCTCTATCGCGCCGTGCGCGAAGGTCTGTTGAGTCTGGAGGCCGTTTCCAAGCGATTTGGCAGTGAGGTTGCCAGGTTAATTGATGGCGTCCTGCAAATGGCCGCCATCAGCTATCCACTCGCTCCCAACCACGGTATGGCCCAGCATAATCAGCAGGAAAACCTGCGTAAAATGCTGGTCAACATGGTGAGCGATGTTCGCGTTGCGCTTATTAAAATCGCCGAGCGCACCTGTGCGCTGCGTCAGGTCAAGGATGCTCCGCTTGAAAAATGTCTGCAGGTAGCCCGCGAAGTCGCCGACATTTATGCGCCTCTCGCGCATCGCTTAGGGGTGGGGCAAATCAAGTGGGAACTTGAAGACCTGTCGTTTCGCTATTTGCACGAAGATGAGTACAAGGCGATCGCCAAGCTGCTTGCTGAGAAGCGCCTGGATAGAGAGCACTATATCCGCGACGTGGTCGAAACGATTAAAACGTTGATGGAAGCTCAGCATATTACCCATCATGACGTGAGTGGCCGAGCCAAACATATTTACTCGATCTGGCGTAAAATGAAGCGCAAAGGGATCGATTTTTCTGATGTACACGACGTTCGTGCGGTGCGTATTTTGGTGCCAGAAGTCACCGACTGCTACACCGTATTAGGCATTGTGCATTCGCGCTGGCACCATGTTCCAGACGAATTTGACGACTATATCGCCAACCCTAAAAAGAACGGCTATCAATCGCTTCATACCGCAGTGGTCGGGCCTGAGAATAAAGTCCTCGAAATTCAAATCCGGACGTTCGCCATGCATGACGACGCAGAACTCGGGGTATGTGCCCACTGGCGTTATAAAGGGCACGATACCAACGCGAAAAGCCGTAGCTACGAAGAAAAAATTGCCTGGCTGCGTCAAGTGCTTGAGTGGCAGGACGAAGTGGGTGATTTTGGTGATCTGCGCGAAGGGCTTTCAAGTGACGTGGCCCCCGACCGCAACTATGTCTTTACGCCTGACGGTCATGTGATCGACTTGCCGCGTATTGCCACTCCGATTGATTTTGCGTATCGGGTTCATACCGAAATTGGCCACCGCTGCCGGGGCGCCAAAATTAACGGGCGCATTGTTCCGCTGACCTATGAGCTTAAAACGGGCCAGCAGGTGGAAATTCTTACCGCCACCAAAGCCGGGCCAAGCCGCGACTGGCTCAATCCTAATCTTGGCTATGTGCGCACGTCACGAGCGCGCGCCAAAATTCAGGCATGGTTTAAGCATCAGGCCAGAGGCCAAAACCTGGAAGAGGGCCGGGTACTTTTTGAGCGAGAAATGCGCCGTCTTGATGTCGACCAGTTGGATCTCCCCAAATTGGCCGACGCGGTTAATTATCAAAACGCTGATGATATGTATGCCGCTATCGGGGCAGGCGACCTGCGTATTGGGCAGGTACTACACCAGGCCCAGCAGTTATTTGGCGAGACTGACGATCAGGAACAGCTGGAACGTTTACTTGCCAAACCGCGCAAGCAGCCGAGCAAACCCTCTAAAAGTGACATTACCGTGCTTGGCGTGGGCAATCTTAAAACCAGCATGGCTAACTGCTGCCGCCCCGTTCCGGGCGAGCCGATTGTGGGGTTTATCACCCAAGGGCGAGGGGTTACCGTACACCGTCAGGACTGCAACAATATCCTCCAACTGCGTATGGAAGAGCCCCAACGTATCATTGAAGTAGAGTGGGGCGAGCGCGCTCATACGCGTTATCCGGTCACTATCGAAATCCAGGCCTGGGACCGCTCGGGCCTCCTGCGCGATGTGACGGGCCTTCTAGGCAATGAGAAAGTCAATGTGCTGGCGGTGAATACGCTAACGGATACCAACGAAGGCATCGCTCGCCTGAGGATTACGTTAGAAGTGGATGGACTTGAATCTTTGGGGCGGCTCTTCTCACGTATTCAGCAACTGCCCAATGTGACCGAAGTGCGCCGCCTGCGAAACGCAGACCCTGAAAAAGGTGCCTAATATGGAGCGGCTTGATGCGCTATGATCTGGATGACCTGCTGACATTAATGCAGGTACTGCGCGACCCCGAGCAAGGGTGCCCGTGGGATATTAAGCAAGGCTGGGACAGCATCGTTCCCCATACGCTGGAAGAAGCCTACGAGGTTGCCGATGCCATTGAGCGGCGAGCCTTTGATGAGCTGCCGGGGGAGCTTGGTGATTTACTCTTCCAAGTCATCTATTACGCTCAGTTTGGTGCAGAAGAGCAGCGCTTTGATTTTCACGATATCGTACATACGTTGACGACTAAAATGCTGCGCAGGCACCCGCATGTGTTTCCGGAGGGTACGCTTGGCTCGCGTAGGCCGCCAGGTGTTAGCGCTGAAGCGCTACAGACCCAACAGATTAATCAGCGCTGGGAGTCACTTAAGGCGGAAGAGCGCGCCCAACGTGTCATTGAGGCGCCTTCGGTACTTGATGACGTACCTTGTACGTTGCCCGCGTTAAGCCGTGCGAACAAGCTTTCAAAGCGCGCGGCCCGGGCAGGTTTTGATTGGCCTGATACGCAGGGCGTTCTGGATAAAATCCGTGAAGAGCTGGATGAGGTAGAAGAAGCACTGGCGACAGGAGATACACGCCATGCTCAGGAAGAAGTCGGTGATTTATTGTTTGCGGTCACCAATTTAGCCCGCAGCCTAGGTGCTGATCCTGAACAGTGCTTGCGCGGTACCAATCGTAAATTTGAACGCCGTTTTCGCTATGTTGAGCATGCCTTAAACGCGGCCCATCGACCGATAACGGAAGCCTCGCTGGACGAGATGGAAGCTCACTGGCAGGCGGCTAAACATCAAGAATAAAGCATAAATTGATCATTAATAATGACGCGACCCCGCTAGGAGGCCTTGCCAATGAGTCACGACCTGCACGAATCGCTGCGCGATAACGTACGCATTTTAGGAGATAGTCTGGGACGCACCATAGCGGACGACCTGGGACAGGCATTTGTAGATAAAATTGAGACGATCCGAGCGCATGCCAAGCAAGGTCGTCAAGGTGACTCACTCCAGCAGCGCGCACTTATTGAGTATTTACGCCAGTTACCTGAGCGTGACCTGCTACCCGTTACACGTGCTTTTAACCAGTTCTTGAATCTTGCCAATATTGCCGAGCAGCACTATCGCGCACGTTTTCGCCGTGTAGAAGACTACAAACCCGGCACCCAGCCGACTCTCAACGGGCTGCTTGAGCGGGCCCAACTGGCAGGTAATTCACCGCGTAAGCTGGTCGAAACACTCGCCAATATGCGGGTGGAGCTGGTGCTTACTGCCCATCCGACAGAAGTTATTCGCCGTACGCTAATCCAAAAATACGACGCAATTGATGAGTGCCTAACCGCCATCGAAGGTTCTGGCGACTATCCTGAGCGCGGTAAGCGCGCTCACGGGCGGTTAGAAGAACTGATTAGCCAGGCATGGCATACCGATGAAATTCGCCATGAGCGGCCAACCCCGGTTGATGAAGCCAAATGGGGGTTTGCGGTTATCGAGAACTCGCTATGGCAAGCCGTGCCTGACTTCCATCGTGATCTGGATAATTTACTGCTGGATACTGCCGGTGAGCGCCTTCCGCTGGATGCCGCACCCATTCGCTATGCTTCATGGATGGGAGGCGACCGGGACGGCAACCCTAATGTTACTTCACGGATCACCCGGGAAGTGCTACTTCTGGGGCGCTGGATGGCCGCAGACCTTTACCTACGCGACCTGGAACAGCTTAAAACCGAGCTTTCCATGTGGAAGGCCAATAGCGCACTAAAAGCGGAAGTGGGCGATGTCGCCGAGCCGTACCGCGAACTGCTTAAACGCCTTTTAGCCAAGGTGGAAGCAACCCGGGACTGGGCCAAGGCGAAGCTGGATGGCCGCAATTACGACGGCGGGCCGATTATTGAAACCCGCGACCAACTTTATGCGCCGCTGCTGGCTTGCTACCGCTCTTTATGCGATGTGGGTTTGGACACCATTGCCAATGGCGCCTTGCTCGATACGTTGCGCCGCGTCGCCGTGTTTGGAGTCACGCTGACCAAGCTGGATTTACGTCAAGAAGCCAGCCGCCACGCCCAAGTGATCGAAGAACTCACCAGCACATTAGGCCTGGGGCACTACCAGGAGTGGAACGAAGCTCAGCGCCAGGCATTCCTACTGGAAGAGCTGGCGTCTAGTCGACCCCTGATCCCGCGCCGTTGGGAGTGTTCTGCCGAGTGTCGTGAAGTGCTGGATACCTTTAAGGTCATCGCCCAGGAGCATTCAGAGGCACTGGGTACCTACATTATTTCCATGGCGGGCGAACCGTCAGATGTGTTGACCGTTGCGCTGTTAATGAAAGAGGTGGGTGGCCAAGTCACGCTGCCCATTGCACCCCTGTTTGAAACCCTCAACGACCTGGATCACGCGGGTGCGGTTATCGAACAGCTCCTGTCGCTGCCTGGTTACCGAGCACTGATTAATGACCGCCAGGAAATCATGATCGGCTACTCCGACTCTGCCAAGGATGCCGGGCAACTGGCGGCGGCCTGGGCGCAGTATCGGGCTCAGGAAGCGCTGGTGAATGTGTGTGAAAAACACGGTGTTGACCTGACCCTGTTCCACGGCCGCGGCGGCACCGTCGGTCGTGGGGGCGGCCCCGCTCACGCAGCGATCTTGTCGCAGCCGCCGGGCTCGGTAAACGGCAGTTTGCGGGTGACCGAGCAGGGAGAAATGATTCGCTTCAAGTTTGGCCAGCCGGATATCGCGCTGCGGTCAATGGAGATTTACGCTTGCGCGGTGCTTGAGGCTACCTTGCTACCGCCACCGGCGCCTGACCCCCGCTGGCGCGAAGAGATGGATAAGCTCGCCCACATTGCGCACGTCGGTTACGTGGGCGTGGTGCGCGAGGACCCTGACTTTGTGCCTTACTTCCGTGCGGTAACGCCAGAGGGGGCGCTCGGTAGGTTGCCGCTGGGGTCACGCCCCACCAAGCGGCGCCAGGACGGTGGCGTTGAAACGCTGCGTGCGATTCCGTGGATTTTCGCCTGGACCCAAATTCGCCTAATGCTGCCCGCATGGCTAGGCAGTGGCGAAGCGTTCCTGCAGCGCCTGGAAGAGCCCGGCGGACGCGAGCTGCTCCAGGACATGCGCGATCAATGGCCATTTTTTGGCACTTATCTGGATATGTTGGAAATGTTACTGGCCAAAGCCGATGTGGCCATTGCGGCTTACTATGAGCACCGGCTAGTGGATGAGCCATCCTTAAAAGCCCTGGGCAAAAAGCTTCGCGAGCGTTTTGAGCGGTTGGAAAACGTGGTGCTGGAAATACTCGAGCAGGATGAGTTGCTTGAGAAGACGCCACTGATCCGCCAGGCCATTGATGTACGTAACCCCTACATTGACCCGCTGCACGGGTTGCAGGCTGAGCTTTTACAGCGTAACCGCGACGCCGATGGTGCGATCAGCGGCGACCTTTCCCGGGCGCTAATGGTGACCATGGCAGGTATCTCGGCGGGGCTGCGCAATACGGGTTAATTAGCGGCAACATTAGAAGTGCGTATACCGCCAGTACGGCTGGCGGCATTTATGTATGTTCTTAGGAGGCGGCAATGAATTTGGATGCTCAAGCGGTGTTGCAGTTCTGGTTTAATGAACTAACCCCGGCGCAGTGGTTTAAGAAAGACGCCGAGATGGACGCCGCTATCATGGCGCGTTTTGGAGAGCTGCACGGCCATGTTGCCCAGTGCGAATGTTATACATGGCGGGATACACCGCAGGGGCGTCTGGCCGAAATTATTGTGCTTGATCAGTTTTCGCGCAATATGTACCGCGATAATGCCCGCGCGTTTGCGTTTGATGCGCTCGCGCTTGCTCTCGCCCAGGAAGCCGTGGCAGCAGGTGCCGACATGGCGTTAACGCCTGAAGAGCGCAGCTTTTTATATATGCCCTATATGCATAGTGAATCGAAAACGATTCATGCCCAGGCAATGGTGCTGTTCGACCAGCCTGGGCTTGAAAACAATCTTGATTTTGAAGTTCGTCATAAGGCGATTATTGACCGCTTTGGTCGTTACCCTCATCGCAATATGCTATTGGGGAGAACGTCCAGCGATGAAGAAGTCGCCTTTCTAGAACAGCCTGGCTCCTCTTTCTAGCGGCGCTTTTATCCACTTTTAGCCTTACGGCGTGTTATGTCATTACGAAAATCGACTCGAATCAATAAGTATATTAGTGAAAGCGGCCTTTGCTCGCGCCGTGAGGCAGACCGCTATGTAGAGCAGGGCAATGTCTGGATCAATGGCCGTCGTGCGACAACCGGTGACCAGGTAATGGCTGGTGATCGTGTAAAGGTGAATGGTCAGGAAATTGAGCCCCAGGAGGAAGAAGACTTTATTCTGATTGCGCTCAATAAGCCTGTCGGTATTGTGAGCACGACTGAATCGAGTGAAAAAGACAATATTGTTGAGTTTGTAAAGCATGGGGCACGTATTTTCCCCATTGGTCGGCTGGATAAAGACTCTCAAGGGCTGATCTTTTTAACCAATAATGGGGATCTGGTTAATAAAATTCTCCGTGCCAACAACAATCACGAAAAAGAGTACCAGGTAACGGTTAACAAGCCGATTACGGAGGAATTTGTTGAGGGGATGCAAAAGGGTGTGCCGATTCTTGGCCAGGTCACCAAGAAGTGCCAAGTGAAGAAAGTGTCCACTTTTGTGTTCACTGTCACGCTAGTACAGGGGTTAAATCGTCAGATACGCCGGATGTGCGAATACTTCGGTTATGACGTTACCCAATTAATACGCACGCGGATCATGAATGTGTCTTTGAAGGGGTTGGCACTGGGTGACTGGCGTGATTTAACGCCCAAAGAGGTGGAGACCATCATTGCCCTGACGGAGAGCGCTGACAGTAGTGCAGCGCCTCCTAAACCGGCTAAGCCGAAAGCCAAGCCTCGGGCACCTACTGGGCAACGTCCACGTAAGGGAAAACCGGGAACGGGGGCAAAATCCGATAGCGCTGGCAAAGCGGCGGGCAGTAAATCGCGCTCAAACACCAAGGGCAAGCCCGGTACTTCCAAAGCTCACCCTAACGCAAAAACCGCAGCAGGGGGCAAACCTGCAGCCCAAGGCAAGCGTAGTAGTAAGTCTTTCGGTAAAGGACAGCCCGGGGCAGGTAAACCAGCCGCGCGAGGAAAAGCGCCGCGCCCCAAAACGAAACGCTAGGCTTTTTAAGCGCTTGCATGGATTAGCCAGGAAACATTCAAAATAAGCGAAGGAGACTTGGGAATCAAAAAATTGCGATAAGGTAAAGTTGCTGAAAACACCTTGTCCCTTCGTGAAAGTGCCAACTAAGGTATTGATACTTGGATATCATTGGAGGACCTTATGATGGCAGAGCATAATCTTCAAGATGCCACCGTTTATACCCAGGACGGTAGTGCGCTAGGCACGGTTTCAGATGATAGTGCTGAAACAAAAGTTGAGATACTCAAGGCAGGGGGAAGCCGTATCTGGGTCGAACGGCATGACCTGAAAGAGTGTGATGGTCAATGGATACTGGCTGAAAATTACACGGTTTACTCTGCTGAAAACGTCAATGGCGACTGGACGGAAGGAGGGGTGGACGACACGGTTGATGACACCTTTCCAGCCAGTGATCCGCCCTCATTTACATTAGGCGATGAAGGTAAGGGGCGTTAAACCACTCGCCAACATTAAAAAGCGGGAGACGTCATTAAACGGCCTCCCGCTTTTTTTGTGGCGTATTTTAAGATGAATTATGCCAGCAAGAAGTTGGCAATCAGCTCTTTACCCCCTTCGGTGGCAAAGGATTCGGGGTGAAACTGAATGCCGTGGATCGGATAGTCGCGGTGTTTGACGCCCATCAGCTCGAACTCCCCAGCGGCTTCCCAGTGCTCTCGCTGTTCAAAGTGGGCCGCCTTCAGGCTACCCACCGCAGCGGTCACTTCCAGGCACTCGGGTAGCGAGCCTGCATCAGCAATTAGCGAGTGGTAGCGCATCACCTCAAGCTGGTCCGGCACGCCTTTAAATACCGACTGCTGAGTATGCGTAACGGGACTGATCTTGCCGTGCATGGGGAGCGGTGCTTTCACCACTTGGCCGCCAAACACATGAACAATCCCCTGCATCCCGAGGCAGACACCTAACAGCGGTGTGGTCTTCCCCAGCTCTTTGATGACCTCTGCGCAGACGCCGAAGTAGCGTGGGTCGTCTGGCGAGCCAGGCCCCGGCGAAATAATAATACGGTCCGGCGCCATCGCCACAATATCGGTAAATTGAATCTGGTCGTTGCGCTTTACCACAATCTCAAAATCATTGACCGCGCCACGGTTTTTTTCTGTGGTGAGAATCTCGCCAATAAATTGGTACAGGTTGTAGGTGAACGAATCGTAGTTATCGATGATTAACACTTTCATGCCAGGCTCTCCGAATCCATAAAGGGGGCTAAGGCTTTACGCGTGCCGGCAAATTTACGGCGTATTTCTTCATACTCATCGGCGGCGTTACTATCAAACACGTTGCCACCACAGGTCTGCACATAGGCCCGCTCGCCGTTGACAAACACGGTACGAATCGGGATCGCAAAAGTGCAGTCACCGTTAAACGAAAACTGGCCAACCGCGCCGCCGTAAGGGCCTCGGCCATCGTTTTCCAAGTCATCGATAATTTTCATGGCTTCAATTTTGGGCGCACCGGTAAGCGTGCCCGCAGGGAAGTTGCTGGCCAAGGCGCTAAACATGTCTTCGCCCTCGGCAATAATGCCGACGATTTCGCTGGAAATATGCTGAACATGGCTAAAGCGCTTAATGTCCATCAGGCTGCGCACTTTTACGGTGCCAAACTGGGCAACCCGACCAATATCATTGCGATGTAGATCAACGATCATATTGTGCTCGGCAATCTCTTTAGGATCGTTAAGCAGGGTACGGGCCAGCTGAGTATCTTCCTGGGGCGTTTGGCCTCGGGTGGTGGTGCCTGCCAGCGGGAAAGTTTCCATTTCACCCTGGCGCAAGCGGAAGAGAAGCTCGGGACTTGCACCGATCAGCTTCTGACCACCAAACTTCATGTAGTACATCTGAGGAGAAGGGTTAATCGTGCGCAGCTGGTCGTACAGAGCGACCGTATCGCCCTCGATACGAAAGCGCTTTTTAAACCCGACTTCACACTGGAACACCTTGCCGTCGATAATATCCTGCTTGACCTTGGCGACCGCTGCGGCGTGTTCTGCTTGGCTCATGGTGTCGCCAAGCGCGGTAATTTTCAGGTCGTCGCTCTCGATATCCTCAGCGTCGATAAGCGTTTGCAGGAAATCAGAGCGGCTATGGTCGTAATAGAAGTAGGTTACCTCGCCGGTCATCTTATCGAGGATAAGCCCATCTTTATAAAGCCCAAAGCGAAACGTATCGAAGTCATCATTGGCTTTTAAGGAAAGCGTAGGCTCGAAATACTGCATCGCATCGTAGCCTAAATAGCCGCTTAGCCCGCCGGCATACTTGCGCGAAATAATATTTTGCGGGATCAGGCTGCGCAGTAATTCATAAGGATTATCGCTTGGGTAGTGCTCGGCCTTGCCGGCACGATCCTCGATGGTCAGCGTTTGGCCATTCGCGTAAATGGTATATTCAGGATCAAATCCAATGATTGAATGACGGGCGATGTGGCTGTCTTCACCCAGCGATTCAAGCATGTAACAGGTATTGAACTGCTTCTCTATTTTTTTGAATAGGCCAAAAAAGTCACAGTCTGCGGCAAGCGTTACGTAGTGGGGCTTACGCGACAGAGTAAACGGACGCGGGCCAGCATCTGATTGAGCGTGGATAGTCATGATTCAGCGATCCAGTAATGAGTGAGAAGTACCTAGCGCGCGCGAGCCGCGAGAAACCGTCGCAATGCCGACTCCCAGCAATTCAGCAATTTTGCGGTGTGGTACGCCATCACGCAGTAAATTAAAAATCTGCAGGCGTTTGCTGATTTCCTGGTACTCTGCAGGCGTCAGAAGGCTTTCAAGTGCTTCATTCATGGCCTCAGAGCTATCAATGGCCACAAGGAAATTAATCAATTCAGTTTGGTAAACATCATCGGTAGAACGGGATATAGACATGCGCGCACCAATAGTTGAATGCCGTACTAGCGTACTAGTACGATATATTGGTTGGCGAAGAAGTCAAGTCGTTCGAGGGGCAAGTCACTCAAAGAGCAAGTCGTTCGATGGAATAGCCCTACGAGTAATTTGGTGCAGCAAGGGCAGGGTACTGGCATATCAAGTGCGAAGCATTAACGGGCGCTCATCGTCTAATATAACGATATCTTGTTTAAGGAGTGCGGTATGACGGCCTATTTTATTCAAGCATTTATCTACCTTTTGGCGGCAGTCATTGCGGTGCCACTGGCCAAGCGGCTGGGTTTGGGGTCAGTGTTGGGCTATCTTATCGCCGGGGTTACCATTGGCCCGGTATTTGGCTTGGTTGGGCAGGAAACCAACACCATTCAGCACTTTGCCGAGATTGGTGTAGTCATGATGCTGTTTCTGGTCGGTATGGAGCTTGACCCCAAAAGCCTTTGGGCGATGCGGGTTCGCCTGGTCGGCCTTGGTGGCTTGCAAGTAATCATTACCGCAGCGGCAGGTACGCTGATTGCCTGGTGGTTAGGCCTGGTATGGCAAACCGCGCTAACCGTCGGGTTGATTTTTGCGATCTCTTCTACCGCTATTGTGTTGCAAACCCTCAATGAAAAAGGCCTGGCGAAAACCGAGGGCGGGCGTAGCGCGTTCTCGGTTTTGCTTTTTCAGGATATAGCGGTTATTCCCATGTTGGCGCTTATTCCGCTTTTAGCTCTGCCCGAATTAATGGGGGCACCAGGTGGTGAGCCCGACCATGGTAGCTTCAATTTGGTCGCGCACCTGACTGGCTGGACCCATGCGCTCGTGGTGGTCGGCTCCATTGCTGCGGTGATACTTGGTGGGTACTACCTGGGGCCGTTGCTCTTTCGTTATGTGGTGGGCGCAGGGCTTCGCGAAGTATTTACCGCCACGGCGCTGATGGTGGTTATCGGTATTGCAGCACTTATGAGCCTAGTGAATTTATCGCCAGCACTGGGGGCATTTTTGGCCGGTGTCGTGCTTGCCAACAGTGAGTTTAAGCATGAGCTGGAAGCCAATATCGAGCCCTTTAAAGGTTTACTGCTGGGGCTATTCTTCATCACTGTTGGTGCGGGCATTAATTTCGATGTGCTGGCGGCCGAGTGGGCCACCGTCGTGTCGTTGGGTATTGCAGTTATTGTTGTTAAAGCGGTCGTGTTATTGGCGCTTGCCTGGTTGTTTAAGATCAAGGGAAGCAACTTTTGGCTCTTTGCGCTAAGCCTGGCCCAAGCGGGCGAGTTTGGGTTTGTACTGCTGACCTACAGCGTACAAAGCAGCGTGATACCGGCAGACACCGCGCAGATACTCTCACTGGTCGTCGCACTTTCAATGTTTTTAACGCCGCTTCTGTTTATTGCTTATGACCGCTTGGTGCTGCCGCATTATCTGGTTGCAAAAGAGGGCCGAGACGCCGATGCCATTGAGGAACAGGCGCCCGTTATCATTGCGGGAGTAGGACGCTTTGGGCAAATCATCTGCCGCCTGCTGCGGGCCAATAATATCCCGATGGTAGTGCTTGACCTTGAGCTGGAGCAGATCGAAAACTCTCGTCGAATCAATATTAAAAGCTACTTTGGCGATGCCAGCCGTTCTGATCTCTTGGAAAGGGCGGGCATTGAAAGCACCCGCCTTTTGGTGGTCGCCATTGATGATCGTGAGCGTGCTGTACAGATGATTCAACACGTAAAACACTATTATCCCAACGTGTGGGTGCTGGCACGCGCCTTTGACCGTGGGCATGGTTATCAACTGCGTGAAGCCGGGGCCGATGATGTGGTGAGTGAAACGTATCATTCCGCATTGGAGCTTGGTGGCCATGCACTATCGGCCATGGGCGTACATCCCATGCGGGCCAAGCAAATGACCTGGTCATTTGTACAAAATGAAGAAGCCCATGAAGACGAGCTATTTGAGGCTTGGAAAGAGATCGAAGGCGGCATCAGCTTTAGCCCGCGTTATGGTGAGCTATTTATGAAATTGGAGGAGTCACTTAATAGTGCTATGCAACAAGACTGGCAGGAACCCAAACGTGAGGATGTGCCGGTTTGGACAGCACCTGTAGAAGACCAGCGGTAGGTTAATAACGCAAACGTACTGAGAGGTAACGACTAAAACGGCAAATGCAGCGAGGCGCTGAGTTGATTGAGGTGGCTTAACGTCGGCGCATCTACGCGCTCATATTCCAAGCGCGTGACCATCTGGTTAAGCGTCATGGTGGCACCAAAGCCTTGAAGCCAAGCAGTGCCGCCTTCGTCTGCACCCTGAAGCTCATGGGTGTCGCCGCGCCACTCGGTCAGGCCAGATTTAGCGTACATGCTAAAAGCGCCCATACGTACGCCCGCTACAATGGCACCGCCTAAACTAAGCGTATCCATAATCATTGGCGACATGCTGGAGGCAATCGGGACTTCTTCGCTTTCGCGGTAGGCGATTTCAGCGCCAATATCCAATTGAGGGAGTTGCCAAGGGCTAAAACCAGCGGTCACTCGAAAGCCTGACGTGTAGGTGTCCAGGCTGCTTAAGTCGCTGCCTTCCAGCACCACACCATTGTCCAGTTGCAGGAGTTCACTGTTGGGTGAGGCATACGCGATCACCGGCAACGTATCATTGGCGGCAGCGGTGAGTAAAGGTAGGGTTGAACCAACAACGCTGTACAGGAGTACCCCAGTCAAGCGTTTCATTGATGTTCCTCATCCTTGGTCTTGATTGTTATCTCAACCAGCATAGCAAGAGGCTTTAACTTCTACCAAATTAATTGCGTGGTTTTGGAGGTTAAACACCAGATTTCTGCCCATTTCCATAAAGCGCTCACCAAAGATCCATTGGGGAGACAAGGCAGATGCCTGAGTCGTTTGCTCCTTTATTCGCTGGCGTTCACGCCACTCAAGCGCTCTATCACTCCAGTCAACGTTATGCTCGACAATAAAACCACAGCAGCTTAATTGTTCAATGAGCGCTTCATGGCTAAGCAGGCAGGAGTGAACGGGCGTTGCCGCCCAGGGAATAGGGTAGCGCAAGGCCTCTGCATTTTGGCCGCTAACGACTTCGTGCATTACCAACTGCCCACCGGGGCGCAGTACACGGTAGCTCTCGGTAAGTGCCTCGTTAACGTTGGGCATGTTCAGCAGGCTGTGCTGAAACACAAGCGCATCAAAGCTGTTATCGGCAAAGGGAAGGGCGCAAGCATCACCGGTTACCCAATTTAGCGAGGCGCTCTGAGAAGATGTCAGCGTGCTAAGCGTTTTATTAAGTGTGTTAAAACGGTGGGTGATGTCCAAGCCGGTCATGTGAAAACCTAACGCCGACCCTTGGCGCATTAATCCTCCCAGCCCCGCGCCAATATCCAATACCCGTAGATGAAGGGCCGGGTCCAGCAGGGCGAGCAGCCGGGCGGAGGCCGTTACGCCGCCTATATGAAGTTGGTCCAGCGGTGCTAACTGATGCAGAGTAGGCCCCGCAGGGTAATGGTGTTGAATCTGCGCTAGCACCTCGGCATCGCGTAGCCCTTGCTGATAATGCGCCGCTAAAGACATTGTCACAATGATGACTCGTCGCCCAACCCCAATTCCTGAATCGAGATTTCGCGCATCTTGAATTTCTGGATTTTGCCGGTCACGGTCATGGGGAATTCATCGACGAATTTAAAGTAGCGGGGGATCTTGAAGTGGGTGATCTTGCCTTTACAAAACTCACGCAGATCTTCACCGCTAATCTCATCCGCCGTGGCGTTGGGTTTTACCCAGGCAACCAACTCCTCACCATACTTTTTGTCGGGTACGCCGGTGACCTGCACATCGGAAATCGCCGGGTGGGTATACAGAAACTCTTCGATTTCTTTGGGGTAGACGTTTTCGCCCCCGCGAATCACCATGTCTTTAATGCGCCCTACGATCTGGATATAACCCTCTTCATCCATGGTGGCCAGGTCGCCGGTATGCATCCAGCCGGATTCGTCGATGGCCTCACGCGTAGCTTGCTCGTTGTTCCAGTATTTAAGCATGACGCTATAGCCCCGGGTACACAGCTCGCCGATTTCACCGCGAGGTAAGATGGCACCATTGCCGGGATCAACGATTTTGCTTTCCAGGTGCGGCTGGGTACGGCCCACGGTGGAAACCCGCTTTTCAATAGTGTCATTGGCACCCGTTTGGGTAGAGACCGGGCTGGTTTCAGTCATTCCGTAGGCGATCTGTACGCCCTTCATGTTCATCTTGTTGATGACTTGTTTCATGATTTCGGCCGGGCAAATCGAGCCTGCCATGATGCCGGTACGCAGTGAGGAGAGGTCGGTGCTGGCAAACTCGGGGTGGTCCAGCTCGGCGATAAACATGGTGGGCACGCCATAAAGCGCAGTGGCTTTTTGCTCGTGTACGGCTTTGAGTACTTTACCGGGGTCAAAGCCTTCATCGGGGTAAATCATCGCCGCGCCATGGGTCATACAGCCCAGGTTGCCCATGACCATGCCGAAGCAGTGATAAAGCGGCACCGGGATGACCAAGCGATCTTCGCTGGTAAAACCCATGCTTTCGGCCACAAAAAAGCCGTTATTAAGAATATTGTGGTGGGAAAGCGTGGCCCCTTTAGGAAAGCCAGTGGTGCCCGAGGTGTATTGAATATTGATCGGGTCATCAAACTGAAGCGTGCTTTGCAGGTCGTTGACGTCGGTTTGGCTAACCTTGGCCGACTCCAGCATCAAATCTGACCAGCGCCACGTGCCGGGATGCTTGTCGGCGCTTAAGTTAATCACGCACTCAAGCTGGGGCAGTTTTAGCGATTTAAGCGCGCCTTCCGTACTGGTTTTAAGCTCCGGCGCCAGTTCATAGAGCATGTCGCGATAATTAGAGTTTTTAAAGCTATCCGCGCTGACCAAAAAACGCGCGCCGGATTGGTTAAGCGCGTACTCAAGTTCATGAGTGCGGTAGGCCGGGTTGATGTTGACTAAAATAGCGCCGATTTTGGCTGTGGCGAACTGGGTTAATGTCCACTCGCTGCAGTTAGGCGCCCACATACCGACCCGATCACCACACTTCACGCCAATGGCAAGCAACGCGCGGGCGCAGCGGTTCACCTCTTCGTGAAGCTCGCGATATCGCCAATGAATGTTCTGGTGCAGCACAATCAGAGCGTCGTTATCGGGATATTGCGCGGCGATTTGGTCAAATTTATCGCCGATAGTCATGCCAATCAGCGGTTTGTCAGCGGTACTGCTGGCATAGCTGGGCAGGGCTTGGGTAGATAGGCTGGGGTCATGTAGCGCCATGATGTCTCTCCGTATTTTTTATTGTCTGATCGAACAGGCCGCGCTGATTGGCGTTAGGTTGAGTGTCCGCCTCTGGCCAGGGCAACGTTTGAGGTCGGCTTGCGGCCCAGGGCCTGGGTAATCCAGTTGCCGGTATCCAGCACGGCCTGCAAATCAATCCCCGTTTCAATGCCTAAACCTTCCAACAGGT
Source organism: Halomonas sp. AOP22-C1-8 (assembly GCF_052378905.1). NCBI lineage: Bacteria > Pseudomonadati > Pseudomonadota > Gammaproteobacteria > Oceanospirillales > Halomonadaceae > Halomonas > Halomonas sp. AOP22-C1-8. The sequence continues at coordinate 185,799 of NZ_JBQSYD010000003.1, forward strand.
AGAGCACGTCTTCAGTGGCGACGTTGCCGGAGGCACCTTTGGCATAAGGGCATCCGCCCAAACCGCCGGTCGCGGCATCAATCACGCTAATGCCTTCTTCCATCACCGCGTAAAGGTTGGCAATAGCCATACCGTAGGTGTCGTGAAAATGTGCCGCCAGTTGATCGATCGGCACCTGCACGGATACGGCTTCAATCATTCGTTTGGCCGCCAGCGGCGTACCCACCCCGATGGTGTCGCCGAGGGAAATTTCATAGCAGCCCATGTCATAAAGGGCCTTGGCCACCTGAGCGACTTTCTCAGCAGGAATATCGCCTTCATAAGGGCAGCCCAGCACGCAGGAAACGTAGCCGCGCACACGCACATTGGCTTCCTGGGCACGCTTGAGCACAGGCTCGAAGCGCTCAAGGGATTCAGCAATCGAGCAGTTGATGTTCTTCTGCGAAAACGCCTCAGAGGCCGCGCCAAATACCGCGACTTCATCAACACCTGCAGCCAGCGCATTTTCAAGCCCCTTGAGGTTAGGGGTAAGGGCCGAGTAAACCACGCCGGGAGTGCGCTTAATGCCGTGCATTACGTCGGCCGCATCGCCCATTTGCGGCACCCATTTGGGCGATACAAAGCTTGCCGCTTCAATATGGTGGATACCGGCATTGGCAAGCCGCTCAATCAGCTCGATTTTAGTTGCGGTAGGCACCATGGCCCCCGGCTCGTTTTGCAGGCCGTCTCGGGGGGCCATTTCGAACAGGCGTACGCGCTGGGGGAGGCTGGATGGGCGCAGTGCCATGGTAAAGCTCCTTATTCGCCAAGGGCGAAGTCGAGTAATACATCGCCTTGGCTAACGGTATCGCCTGCCTGAAAGCGGAAGCCTTCCACGCGGCCGTTAGTCGGCGCGGTTATGGTGTGTTCCATCTTCATGGCTTCCATAACCATCAGGGGAATGCCTTTTTCAACGCTCGTCCCGGCTTCAACCAATAGCGCTACCACCGTGCCATGCATGGGGGCGGTAAAGCTTGCCTGCACTTCATGCTGGCCGTGATCAATCGCATCGATGCGCTGCCAGTAAAGGCGGGTTTCGCCCTGCGGGTCGACCATGATTAACACATTGCCATCGCGCTGGGCCTGCAGGCGGCGGCGATGCCCGTTAAGGGTAATTGCCACGGCATTGCCGGTAAGCGGTTGAAGGCTGGCGCTAAAGGTTTGCCCATTAACGGCGTGGCCATTAATGGTTAGGTGCCACTCTGAGTCGCCCGGGTGTCGCTTGCCTTCTACTACCACTAAGGGGCTTGCATCCTCGGGCGCTTGAGAGTGCTTGGGATCATGCAAGGCAATACGCACCGTGCGCGGCGCGTTAAGCCGAAATCCATCATGACGATCCCAGGGCGAGTTGCTTTCGCACTCCTGAGCCAGCTGGTGTAACGCCAGTAACGCGGCGCTGGCATACTCTTCAGGCTGGTAGTGGTGCGCGGCAAACAGGGTAGCCTCGTGGCGCTCGATAAACCGCGTATCCAGCTCTACGTTCTTAAACGCGGGGTGAGTCGCTAGGCGCTGCAAAAAAGCCCGGTTGGTGACCACCCCCTGTATATCAAGCGCCGCTAGCGCACGGTTAAGCGTAGCCAGGGCGGCATCCCGGTCACTGCCATGCACAATCAGCTTGGCAAGCATGGGGTCGTAGTGCATGGAAACCGTATCACCGCTTTCCACACCGCTATCCAGGCGCACCTGCTCAGCCTTTAAGTCGGTGCCCGCTAAATCGAGCGCAAAGCGAGTCAACTGGCCCGTGGCGGGTAAAAAGCCCTGGTCAGGATCTTCGGCATAAAGGCGTGCTTCAAAGCTATGCCCGGTGATCGTTAAATCTTCCTGTGTGCTAGGCAGCGATTCACCCATCGCCACGCGCAGCTGCCACTCGACCAGATCCTGGCCGGTGATCATTTCCGTCACCGGGTGCTCGACCTGCAGACGAGTGTTCATCTCCATAAAGTAGAACGCCTCGCCTTGGCCTGGCGAAGCATCCAATAGAAACTCAACCGTGCCTGCGCCCACATAGCCAATTTCCTGAGCGGCACGCACAGCAGCATTACCCATCGCTGTGCGTAGTTCCGGCGTCATGCCGGGGGCTGGGGCTTCTTCGAGGACTTTTTGGTGGCGGCGTTGAACGCTGCAGTCGCGCTCGAACAGGTACACGCCGTGGCCCTGGCGATCACAAAACACCTGTACTTCCACGTGGCGTGGCTGCACCAGATATTTTTCTATCAGCATACGATCATCGCCGAAGGCAGCTTTAGACTCGCGGCGACAGCCTTCCAGCGCCGCTTGGAAGGCCTCGCTGTTTTCGACCACGCGCATACCTTTGCCACCACCACCGGCGCTGGCTTTGAGCATGACCGGGTAACCGATGTTATCAGCCTCGGCCCGGAGTAAATTATCATCCTGATTATCGCCGTGGTAGCCCGGCACCAGCGGTACATTGGCATTGGCCATGCGCGCTTTGGCGGCCGATTTATCCCCCATGGCGGCAATGGCTGACGCGGGTGGCCCGATAAAGGTAATGCCCGCTTCTTCGAGCGCTTTTACAAAGGCGCCGTTTTCCGAAAGAAAGCCGTAGCCAGGGTGAATGGCGCCACTGCCGGTGCGCTTGGCGGCGTCAATCACCGCTTCGATATTTAAATAGCTTTCCCTCGCAGCGGCGGGGCCAATACGAATGGCTTCATCGGCTTCACGCACATGGCGGGCGTTGGCATCGGCATCAGAATACACGGCAACGGTTTTAAGCCCCATGCGGCGTGCGGTGCGCATTACCCGGCAGGCAATTTCACCCCGGTTGGCGATCAGCAACGTGTCAAAGGGCGTGGTACGCACGTTAGGTTCAGACGACGTTAGGTGGCTCATGAGCGGCGCTCCTTGGCATGGCCGGATAGAGGCGTTTCGGCCCAGGCGGGGCGACGCTTTTCAAAAAATCCAGCCAGACCTTCCTGGCCTTCCTGGCTAACCCGCAGCTTGGCAATCACCTGGCAGGTTTGTTCGCGCGTGGCGTCAGAATCAGGCGACTGGCTGACCGTTTGTAGCAGCGCTTTGGTAGCCTGCTGCGCCTGCGGTGAACCGGCGAGCAGGGTTTCCAGCATGGCATCTACCGCGCTATCCAGTGCGCCGTGTTCAACGACCTGATGGGCCAGGCCCAGACTGAGTGCGGTGGGCGCATCAATGACTTCAGCGCTCAACCCGTAACGGCGCATCTGACGCGCGCCGAGTGCGCGGTGTACATAGGGGCTAATGACCGCAGGCGAGAGGCCAATCTTGACTTCTGAAAGGCAGAACCTGGCTTTATCGGAGGCAATAACGATATCGCAGCAGGCGGCCAAGCCTACGGCGCCGCCAAAGGCTGCACCCTGAACCCGGCACAGCGTGGGGCAGGGCAGCGTATCCAGGCTGTGCATTAGGGCGGCGAGTTTGCGCGAATCGGCCAGATTGTCTTCAAAGTCGTAATCGACCATGCACTTCATCCAGTTCAAATCCGCGCCCGCTGAGAAGCTGTTGCCTTCAGAACCCAGCACCACCACGCGAACCTCTCCGCTTTCAATCAGCGGTTGAAGCTGGTCAAGGTGTGCGTTCAGCTCGGCAATCAGCTGGTCATCAAAGGCGTTATGAACGTCGGGGCGATTAAGGGTTAAGCGGGCAACGCTTGCATCAATAGTTAACGTTGAATTCGTCATGATAGAGCCCCTTACATCCGGAACACGCCGAAGCGTGTCTCTTCAATCTCAGCATTCATGGCCGCGGCCAGCGCTAAACCCAGTACATCGCGGGTTTGTAGCGGGTCGATCACGCCGTCATCCCATAGCCGGGCACTGGCGTAGTAAGGGTGGCCCTGGTGCTCATACTGTTCGCGGGTGGGCTGCTTGAACGCTTCTTCGGCCTCTTTAGTCCATTCGCTGCCTTCGCGCTCATACTGCTCGCGCTTAACCTGGGCCAGTACACCGGCGGCCTGCTCGCCACCCATCACGGAAATACGCGCGTTGGGCCACATGAATAGCAGGTTAGGGTCATAAGCGCGGCCGCACATACCGTAGTTGCCCGCCCCGAAGCTTCCGCCAATCAGCACGGTGAACTTGGGCACCTTAGCGCACGCCACGGCGGTGACCAGCTTGGCGCCGTGCTTGGCGATACCTTCATGCTCGTACCTGGAACCCACCATAAAGCCGGTGATGTTCTGCAGGAAAACCAGCGGAATCTTGCGCTGGGCGCACAGCTCAATAAAGTGGGCGCCTTTGACGGCGCTCTCTGAAAACAGCACACCGTTATTGGCCACAATACCCACCGGATGGCCATGAATATGCGCAAACCCGGTGACTAAGGTGTCGCCGTAGTAGCGTTTGAACTCATCAAAATCAGAGCCGTCGACAATGCGCCCGATAACTTCGCGAACATCAAAGGGCTTTTTAAGGTCGGTGCCCACAATGCCGTAAAGCTCCAGCGGGTCGAGCTTGGGTGGCTCGGGTGCCTGCATGGCAAGCTTGCCGCGCTTTTGCCAGTTCAGGCGCGAAACACAGGCCCGGGCAAGCTGCAGGGCATGCATATCGTTTTCGGCATAATGGTCTGCCACACCACTGACTTTGGCATGCACGTCCGCACCACCCAACGCCTCGGCGCTGATGCTTTCACCGGTGGCCGCTTTGACCAGCGGCGGGCCGCCCAGAAAGATGGTGCCTTGCTCTTTAACGATGATCGATTCGTCGGCCATGGCGGGCACATACGCGCCGCCTGCCGTGCAGGAACCCATCACCACGGCAATTTGCGGAATGCCTTCGGCCGACAGGGTGGCCTGGTTGTAAAAAATGCGTCCGAAGTGGTCGCGGTCAGGGAAGACTTCATCCTGACGGGGTAGAAAGGCACCGCCAGAATCGACCAGATAAAGACACGGCAGGCGATGCTTGCGGGCGATTTCCTGAGCGCGAATATGTTTTTTTACCGTCAGCGGAAAGTAGGTGCCGCCTTTTACTGTGGCATCGTTGGCCACAATCACGCATTCAACGCCCGAAACGCGCCCAATGCCAGTCACCACACCGGCGGCTGGTACGTCGCTTTCATACACCTTGTGGGCGGCAAGCGCTGAAAATTCTAGGAAAGGCGAGCCTTCGTCGATCAGGTGATCGATGCGATCACGCACAAACAGTTTGCCACGGCTCTCATGGCGCTCACGAGATTTAACGCCGCCACCCTGGGCAACGGCAGCGGTGAGTTCATGCAGCTGGGTAACCACGCCGCGCATCGACTGCTCATTGGTCTGAAAGAGATCGCTACGCGGATTAATTTGAGTGCTGAGAATGCTCATGGCGCGCCTCTACTGGCTTTCGGTGAAGAGTTCGCGGCCAATCAACATCCGCCGAATTTCACTGGTGCCCGCGCCGATTTCATACAGCTTCGCATCGCGCAGCAGGCGCCCGGTGGGGTATTCATTGATATAACCGTTACCGCCCAACAACTGAATGGAATCCAGCGCTACCTGAGTGGCTTTCTCGGCACAGTAGAGAATGACGCCAGCGGCATCCTTGCGCGAGGTCTGGTCGCGATCACACGCGGCCGCGACGGCATACAGGTAGGCGCGGCAGGCGTTCAGCGTGGTGTACATATCCGCGATTTTGCCCTGCACCAGCTGGAACTCACCGATCGACTGATTAAACTGTTTGCGCTCATGGATATACGGCATTACGACATCCATGGCAGCCTGCATAATGCCGACCGGCCCGGCAGCCAGCACGGTGCGCTCGTAGTCCAGCCCGCTCATCAGTACGCGCACACCTTTGCCTTCTTCACCCAGCACGTTTTCAGCGGGGACCTCGCAATCCTGAAACACCAACTCGCAGGTGTTGGAGCCGCGCATGCCCAGCTTGTCGAGCTTTTGCGCCGTGGAGAACCCCGGCATGCCTTTTTCGATCAGGAAAGTGGTAATGCCTTTGGACCCAGCGTCTGGATCCGTCTTGGCGTAGACCACCAGCACATCGGCATCGGGGCCGTTGGTGATCCACATTTTGTTGCCGTTTAAAATGTAGTTATCGCCGACTTTTTTAGCCCGCAGCTGCATGGAAACCACATCGGAGCCAGCGCCGGGTTCGGACATGGCAAGCGCGCCAACGTGCTCGCCGCTGATCAATTTGGGCAGATACTTGGCTTTCTGTTCGGCGGAGGCGTTGCGCTTGATCTGGTTCACACACAGGTTAGAGTGCGCGCCGTAAGACAGCGCGACAGAGGCGCTCGCCCGGGAGATCTCTTCCATGGCGATACAGTGGGCAAGGTAGCCCATGCCGCTGCCGCCATCCTCTTCAGACACAGTGATGCCTAAAAGGCCCATGTCGCCAAACTTCTTCCATAAGTCGTTGGGGAATTCATTATTACGGTCGATTTCCGCAGCGCGCGGGGCAATTTCGTTGGCGGCGAAGGCATTGACCTGCTCGCGCAGCATGTTCATTTCGTCATCAAGACCGAAATTCAGTTCTGAGTAGAGAGAATGCATGGTCAATCACCTGTTTATTAGAGATCGTTTATTAGAAATCGTTTATTGAAAATAGTTGTTGAGTAGGTAATGAGGCGCCGCTAGCGTTTGTATGATGAGCCAGTCTGGTACGACGGGGCAGAGTTTATGAAACGTCAGGAGGTGGGCGAGGGCGCTTCGGTGTGTTTTTCGTCAAACGCCTCTTTGTCATGAAGCTCATCTAACGCTTGGCGGCAGCGAATTTCGGCGTTCTCAAGCTCCAGCTGCATCATGGCGATATCTTTCATTTGTTGCTCAAGAGCGGCCCGTCGTTCGCTGATTTTGTTCAGCATCAGTAAAAGCTGCTTTTCACTCCCTGTGCGGGTTTCATCCCACAGCTCAAACAGCTCACGAATCTCCGCCAGTGAAAGCCCTAACCGTTTACCTCGTAAGGTCAATTTAAGCCGTACGCGGTCCTGGCTGCTGTAAATACGCGTTTGGCCCCGCCGTGCTGGGTAAAGCAGCTCCTGATCTTCATAAAAGCGAATGCTGCGCGTGGTGATATCAAACTCGTTGGCTAGGTCGCTGATCGAGTAGGTTTTGCTCATCGTCGTTCTCTTTTTTTAAAGGTTTGCTTTTACGAAGCGCTTACCCTGAGGCTAAAACAAGTTTACGTTAACGTAAAGTCTCTATTGTAGGGTTAACGCTAGCAGAGTGGTTGCACAGCGATAATTTAGGCGATAAGTTGACGTACACGTTAACAAATAAATTTGATCAGCCGATGCTGGCGCCATTGGGTAATGCGTGGCAGCGAGGGGTGACAAAGGCTTTTCAGCGGAGATTGGCCATGAACTTTGAGTTGAGTGAAGACCAGGTAGCCTTTGCCGAGTTGGCGCGAGCCTTCGCCCAAAATGAGCTTGAGCCCCATGCTGCACAATGGGACGCCGAAGCTATTTTTCCCGTAGACGTTATTCGTAAGGCTGGCGAGCTGGGCTTCTGCTCGCTTTACGCGCCGGAAAGCGTGGGCGGGCTTGGTCTCTCACGGCTGGATGCCAGCATTATCTTCGAGCAGCTTTCAATGGGCTGTACCTCCACCACGGCGTATCTCACCATCCATAACATGGTGACCTGGATGCTCGCGGACTTCGGCCAGCCAGAGGCGGTTAAGCAGTGGGGCGCAAAGCTTGCAACTGGTGAGCTTCTGGGTTCGTACTGTTTAACAGAACCCAATGCGGGCTCCAATGCGGCCTCGCTTAAAACCTCGGCCAGGCGTGAGGGCGATGTGTATGTACTCAACGGCAGCAAAATATTTATTTCTGGCGCGGGCAGCACTGATTTTCTGGTGGTGATGGCGCGTACCGGTAGCGAAGGCGCGGGTGGAGTCTCGGCATTTGCAGTAGATGCCAAGGCCGAAGGCATCAGCTATGGGCGCAAGGAAGACAAGATGGGTTGGAACAGCCAGCCCACCCGAATGATTACCTTTGAAGACGTGCGCGTGCCTGCGAATCATCTGCTGGGTAACGAAGGCGACGGCTTTAAAATTGCCATGAAGGGGCTGGACGGCGGGCGAATTAATATCGCCACCTGTTCTATTGGCACCGCCCAGCAGGCGCTGAATAAAGCGCGTGACTATCTGCTGGAACGCCAGCAGTTCGGCAAGCGTTTAGCGGATTTTCAAGCGTTACAATTTCGCCTGGCGGATATGGTCACCGAGCTGGTAGCCGCCCGCCAACTGGTGAGAATGGCCGCTGCCAAACTGGATGCCGGTCATGCTGACGCTACCACCTACTGCGCCATGGCCAAGCGCTTTGCCACCGATGTAGGCTTTAAAGTGTGTGATGAGGCGCTACAGCTTTATGGCGGCAATGGCTACATTAAGGAGTACCCCATGGAACGCTATGTGCGCGATACCCGCGTACACCGCATTCTGGAAGGCACCAATGAAATCATGCGCCTGATCATTTCGCGCCGGGTACTCGCCGAAGGTGCCGCTGAGCTGTAAAAAAACAGGGTTGCCGACATGATCGCGGTCGCCATTCGAGCCGATACGTAAGGATGCTGAATGAGTAGCGTACTGTTTACCGAACACGCCACCCAGGATGGCCACACGGTGGTTGAAATCAAGCTTAACGCTGAGCGTTCGCTCAACGCGTTAACGCTGGGCATGATCGACGCCATTCTGCCGCAGCTGGATGCCTGGGAGGCGGACGAGCGGGTTGTCGCCATCCTGCTGGATAGCGCTGGTGAAAAAGCCTTTTGCGCCGGTGGTGATGTGGTCACGCTGTATAAAGCGATTAACGGGGAAGCTGACCCGAGCTTTCCCGAGCGCTTTTTTGAAAGAGAGTACCGCCTGGATTACCGGCTACACACTTATCGCAAACCAATTATTTGCTGGGGCAGCGGCATTGTAATGGGCGGCGGTATGGGCCTGCTCAGCGCCAGTAGCCATCGCGTGGTCACTGAAACCTCCCGGCTGGCCATGCCGGAAGTGACGATTGGCCTTTATCCGGATGTGGGTGCCAGCTGGTTTTTAAACCGCCTGCCGAACGGTATGGGGCGTTTTCTGGCCATGACCGGTGCGCAGATCAATGCATCAGATGCCCTTTACCTGGGCCTTGCCGACCGTGGCATTGCCAGCCATCGCCGGGAAGAATTGCTTCAGCAACTAACCAGTGCCACTTGGGGAAGCGGTGAAAAGACCGATGCCCACGGCGTGGTCAATCAAGCGCTGCGCGAGCTTGAACAAGCCTCTAAAGCAGAGTTTACCGCGCTGGAAACACCCATACGACACTTCGCGCCATTAATTCGCGAGCTGATGGACCACGATACCGTCGAGCAAAGGGTGGCCGCCGTACTGGCGGTAGAAAGTGAGGATAAATGGTTTAGCAAAGCACAAAAGACGCTGGCGCATGGTAGTCCGGTCTCCATTCGGCTTATCCATGAGCAGCTAACGCGTGCCAAGCACATGTCGCTTGCCGAGGTGTTCCAGGCAGAGCTGGCGCTTTCTGTGCAGTGCTGTCGCCACCGGGAGTTTCCCGAAGGCGTGCGCGCATTACTGGTGGATAAAGATGGCTTGCCAGGCTGGACGTATGCAGCGGTAGGGGAAGTGGAAGATCACTTTATGGATGCGCTGTTAGCATCACCGTGGCCCGATAGCCCGCTTGCGGACCTGAAGTAAATAAGCCGTACCGCCGGGGTGTTAAAACGGTCACTGCCAACATTTCATGATCAACGGTTATTACCAGTAGCTCGTTACTCGCCGTTTGTTATTAGCTGCTTTTATTAACTGTTTGTTATTAACCGTTTGTTATTAACAACAAGGACAATCGTTATGGCTACTGTGGCATTTATTGGTTTAGGCAATATGGGCGGCCCGATGGCGGCTAACCTGGCGAAAGAGGGGCATACCGTGCGTGCGTATGACCTTTCTAAACAAGCGCTTGAAGCCGCTAAAGATCACGGCTGTGAAGTGGCAGGCTCGGCGCGTGAAGCCGCCGCCGAGGCTGACTTTGTTATCTCCATGTTGCCTGCAGGCAAGCACGTGAAGGCACTTTACGTTGATGGCGATGAGGCGTTGTTCGAGGTGATCAAACCAGGCGCTTTGGTGATTGACTGCTCCACCATTGATGCCGACACGGCGCGCAGCGTTGCGGCCATTGGCGAACAGCGGGGGATCGACTTTGTCGATGCTCCGGTATCGGGTGGGGTGAGCGGTGCGCTGGCGGGCACGCTGACGTTTATTGTCGGCGGGTCAAAGGCCCAGTTTGAAAAAGTGACGCCTGTGCTAGGCGTAATGGGCAGAAACATTTTCCACGCGGGCGACCATGGGGCAGGGCAAGTGGCCAAGGCGTGTAACAACATGCTGCTTTCGGTGTTGATGGCGGGTACCTGCGAAGCGATCAACATGGGCGTCAAAAATGGCCTCGACCCTGCGGTGCTTTCTGACATTATGCGAAAAAGCTCCGGCGGCAACTGGGTGCTCAATGTTTACAACCCCTACCCAGGCGTTATGGAGAATGTGCCCGCTGCCAACGCGTATCAGGGCGGGTTCCTGGTGGACCTGATGATGAAAGACCTGGGCCTTGCCATGGATATCAGCCAGCAAAGCGCTTCCCCCGTGCCCATGGGTTCCGCCGCCCGCACGCTGTTTACTCAGCACAAGGCAAACGGCAACGGCCAGCTCGACTTCTCAAGCCTGATACAGTTCTATCAGGATAAAGAGGGTGAAGGGTGAAGCCGCCCCACACCCAAGCTACCTTTATCTCATGGCATGATCAGGTAAACTCTTAAAAAACCAACCAATAAGGAACGTTATGATTACGCTTTGGGGCCGCGATAACTCTACCAATGTTAAAAAAGTGCGCTGGGTGCTTAACGAGCTGGAACTACCGTTTGAACAAATTCAGGCGGGGCTCCAGTTCGGGGTCAACAACACGCCCGAATACCAGGCCATGAACCCCAATGGGTTGGTGCCGTTACTCAAGGACGATGCCACCGACTGCCTATTGTGGGAATCCAACACCATCATCCGCTACCTGGCGGCGCAGTATGGCCAAGGGAAGCTGTGGATTGAGCAGCCTGCCAAGCGCGCCCAGGCAGAAAAATGGATGGACTGGGCCAACAGCACGCTTTCCCCTGCGCACCGAGTAATTTTAATGGGCTATGTGAGAACGCCCGAAGCGCAGCGCGATAACGCCGCCATTGAAGCAGGCATGCAAGCCTGTGAAAAGCTGTTTGAACTGCTGGATAACGCACTCGCCAACCAGGCATGGTTTTCAGGCGAAGCGTTTGGCCTGGGCGACATTGCCGTTGCGCCCTTCGTTTATAACCTATGGAACATCGGCCTCACTTGGCAACCGCGCCCCCGTTTGGAACGCTGGTATCAGCAGCTAACCGAGCGCCCCGTGTTCCGCGATGTGGTGATGATCCCGGTTACCTAAACCGCCTCATACGAATAGCCGCACCCTTCGCGGGTGCGCTAACGCTTACACCGCGCTACAAAATCTGAAATATTTGAAATTTCAAACGTGTAGCGCGTGGTAACAAGTAGCGAGCGCAGCGAGAAACGCGGCACCCGCAGCGGCGGCCCGGCGCGAAAGGGCGGCGCAGCCGCCCCAAGCCTGAGCAAGCCTAAAACCCCGCCTCCAACACCGCCAACTCACGATCCAACCCGAGCAACACTTCACAACCCACCCCATACCGTTCGCCACTCTCAATCAGCGGCCCCAAAATCGCACCACGCTCGGTAAGCCGCCTGGCCTCCACATCCTGCAACATCGATGCCTTGTTATTCGCCGTCTTCTCAATAACATTCCACACCAACGCCAACCACGCGTCCAAACCGCTCCCCCCGCTGGGCGCTTGAATACCTTCGGCCAACATAATCGCCGCCACTTCCTCAACAACCGCCTCAACGCGGCCTGCGTAAGCGGCGCCACGCAACTCGCCATTACGAATCCCATTTAACGCCACCAACGGATTAATCGCCGCATTCACCGCCAGCTTCTGCCATAGGCGGCTGCGAATATCATCCACCGCCGTAGCCGCAAGCCCCGCTTGGCTTAGCTGATGCGCTAACTGCTGTGCCAACGCACCGTAGCGATTCTCCAGATCCCCCACAAACGTATGCCCACGCCCCGCATGCACCACGTCATCATCACCGGTTAGATAAGCACCTTCCGTCGTAGTCGCACACAACACCGGCCCCTGCCAACGTTCAGTCAGCCTCGGCTGAGCCAAAAAACCGTTCTGCCACAACACCAGTGGGGTAGTTGCGGAAATAACGCCCGCCACGCTTTCCAACGCTGCTTCAGCAGCCATCGCCTTGGTAGTGATATGTAAAAAAGCAGGCGGCGCTGGCGCCTTGGCTACTAGTTGCGAGGTGGTTACCACGTTTAAATGCTGGCTACGCACCTCGCCTTCGGATGTGGTTATTGTTTGCTGCTCAGGTAGCGCACGGCGGCCGACTAAGGTGACGTCAGCAAGAGGAGAGAGCGAATGGGCTAACAGGCGACCGATGGCGCCTGGGCCTAGTATCCAGTGTGAGGTCATCAAGTGCGTACTCAGGGGCGGTGTTGCTGTTCAGCTTACCCTTTTTGTTGTAAGGAAATGAAGGCGAGTAAAAGTGATGGTATGTAAGGCTAATTTCTAGTGACGTGAGGGCGTGCAATCTGC